>JBDSIP010000129.1:0-5364 GCA_039917915.1 Thermoflexales bacterium | reverse complement strand
ACTGGATCCCCGCTTTCGCGGGGATGACGGGCAGAAAACCTGAGGGTTGACCGACGTTCACTCTAATCCAGGCGAGGGCAGGCATGAACAGCGCTTTGCGCGAGCCGATGTCATGTCCGGCCTTTCGGCCAGGGCGGTGTCGAACTCAGTACTGAATCCGTGGCGTTTGTCTGCCGTGCGGAGCCACATACAATTCGGCCCGATGCACAAGCTGATCCTGCTCTTCAAGGCGCCGCCGGATATCGAGTCGTTCGAGGCTGCCTTTGCCGCCCAGCACGTGCCGGCCATCACGACCATGCCCGGTCTGCGCCGGGCGGCGGTGACCCGCGGTATCCCCGGGCCGCGCGGTCCCGCGCCGTATCACCTCATTCACGAGTTATATTTCGATTCGCTGGATGACATGCGCGCCGGGCTCGAGTCGCCCGAGGGCCGGAATGCGGGCGCGACCTTGCTGGCCATCGCCCGCGACTGCGTCGAGATCATGTTCGCTGAAACGTGGGAGTAGTCAGCAAAGTCTCTCCAAAAACACTATCCCCCGGCGAAGCCGGGGGATAGTGTTTTTGGAAAAGAACGCTGGTCTAGGCTTTGAAGACAAGCCCGTCCGCGCCGGCATCGACGAGGACTTTCGCCGGGGGGGACTCGAGCGTGAGCAGATAGTCGGTCAACTTCTCGCGCACGGAGCGCTGCAGGATGCGCCGGAGCGGACGGGCGCCCATCCCGACTTCCTTGTTCTGGGCCAGCAACCAGGCCCGCGCCGCCGGCGTCACCTCGATCGCGATCCCGCGCTCGGACGCCAGCTTCGCTTCCTTGCCGATCAGCAGATCGAGGATGCCCCGCATCACCGTCGCCGGGAGCGGGTTAAAGGTGATGATGTCGTCCAGCCGGTTCAGAAACTCGGGCCGGAAAAAGCCCTTGACATCGTTCAGCGCCATCTCGCGGGCCTTTGTGTTCAGGTCGGCGTCTTCGAGGTTGGCCGGATTGTTCAGATACGCCGCGCCGAGGTTGCTGGTGAGCAGGATGACGGCCTCGGCAAAATTCGCCAGGCGGCCCTGGCCATCGGTCAGCCGGCCCTCCTCCATGATCTGCAGGAGGATGTCCAGAATGCGCGGGTGGGCCTTCTCGACCTCATCAAACAAGACGACCGAATACGGCTGTTTGATGACTTTCTCGGTGAGCTGCCCGCCAGCCTCGTAGCCGACGTATCCGGGCGGCGAGCCGATCAGCCGGTTGATCGTGTCGTCCTTCTGATACTCGGTCATGTCCAACGCAATCAGGTTGTTCTCGCTCCCGAACATGAATTCGGCCAGGGCCCGGGCCAGCTCGCTCTTGCCCACCCCGCTCGGCCCGAGAAATAGGAACGAGCCGATCGGCCGTTTGGGATCCTTGAGCCCGACCCGGGCCGATTTGACCGCCCGGCTGACCGAGCGCACGGCCTCATCCTGGCCCAGGATGCGCTGGCGCAGGGCGTTCTCCATCGTCGCGTAACGGGCCCGCTCGTCGGCCCCGAGCTTGGTAATCGGAATCCCGGTCATGACGCTGACCGCCCGAGTGACGTCGTCGGCGCCAATCGGGGCCGCCGATGGCGCCGCGCCGTTGGACTTGCGCAGCGCGCAGGCCCGGTGCAGCACCCGCACGGCCGCGCCGGGCAGGGCCTCGGCGCTGCTGTAGCGCGCGGCCAACCCGGCGGCCTGCCTGGCCGCGTCCGGGCTGACGGTCAGCCCGTAGTCGCGCTCGAACTGGGCGCGCATGACCCCGAGCGCTGCCTCAGCCTCTTTGGCCGTCATCGGCGGCACCCGCAGGAGATGCGAGCGCTGAGTGATCAGACTGTTGGGCTTGATCCGGTCATTGAAGTCGGCTTCGGTCGTTGTGCCGATGATGATTGGGGCGGCCGGGTCGCCGACAAAGGCCTTCTGCAGGTCGCGCGCTGCGGCTTCGGGCCGCCCGCCGCTGGCGAAGAAGCGGTGGATGTTGGCGATGAAGACCGCCCCGCCCGAGGCCTGGCGCAGCGCGACTTGCAGGGCCAGGGTCGGGTTGTCGAGCCAGGCCCCGTCGGAAATCTCGACGATGGCGCTCACCCCGGCCGGGCCCTTGCCCTCGGCGATGAGCAGGGCCAACGACTGGACCAGGCTGCGCCGCCCGCTGCCCGGGGCGCCGGTCAGGATGACGTGGCGGTCCTCGGACAGCGCCAGCAGCGAGGCCAGATCGCGCAGCAGGTCCTCGCGCATGAGCATGGGCGGGGCCTGGCCCTTGCGGGCGGCGGCCACCCAGTCGTGCGAGGTCGCCGAGCGGGTGACCAGCCCCTCGGCCATGAGCGCCGCTATCGCGGGCGGCGTCACGCCCCGGCTTTGCAGCAGGCCGGCCGTGCTCACCCCGGGCTGGGCGAGCGATGAGAGCAGATGCTCGGTGGCGATGTAGATCTCGCCGGTCGCGAGGGCGATGCTGCGGGCCTCATCCAGCACGATCAGCATTTCCTCGGTCAGGTCCGACACCACGTTCTGCGCGCTGACGTAGGTGAAATTCGCGCTCCGTGCGTTGCGGGCCCGGGCCTGGCGCTCGGCCTCGGCCTCGAGGTCCTTGAGTTTGAACGCGCGCTGGTCGGCCAGGCGGGTGAGGGCCCGGCAGGCGGTGGTCTCGGGCAGCCGCAACGCGGCGATGAGGGCCATTTCGGGCATGAGCGAGGGCTTGCCCCAGGTGCGCATGATCTCGCCGGCTCGATCGAGGATCAGGCGGGTGTTCGTGTCGAGGAGGTCGGAATTGAGATTGGCCATACGCAAATTTGATTGTAGCCGTGGCGCCACGCTGCATTTCCCCTTCTTCCCTTCTTCGTAACTGCTCAGGCCATGCCCTAATCGGCGTTAATCTGCGTGAATCTGCGGATGGATCCATGTCCAAGTCCGCTCGGCCCCAACGGGCACGGCAGGTTTTGTCCGCAGATTAACGCAGATTCGCGCCGATTGGGTAGCCTTTTCTGGCTGTCGGCACGCTGAGGCACCCTGGCCTGAGCAGTAACCCTTCTTCTGTTAATAAATCGAAGCAAGCGAACTACCCCCAAACGGCGTGTGCAGGGCGGGCTGATAGACGTCATCGACCTTGAACAGGGCGGTGAAGGCGGACAGCGTGATCGTCCAGGCGAAGTCGCGCCCGCCCAGGTCGGCGATCAGACCGGGCAGGTTGGCCGGCGTGACATCAAGGTGGGCGAGGGTGATGTGCGGCACCCACACGTTGGGCGCAAACAGGTCAGATGAATCCTGGGCGGCTGCGTCGCAGGCCGCCCAGGCCCGGGCGTGCAGAGCCGACAGCGCCGGGCTGCGCGTGACGGCGAGGTAGAGCACCGGCGTTGGACCGGTGAAGATGCCGAGCCCGGTTGTTCGAACCTCAAAAGGGCGCGTTTCGCGGGCCAGGGGGCGCAGGCCGGCCTCGAGGCGGATCAGGTCGTAGCGCGGGGCGATGTGAAACGACAGGTGCGGCCATGGCACCCGCCGGGCAGCTTCGCCAATGCCGTGGGCGGCCTGCATCCCGGCCCAGATTGTATGAATCTGGGCCGTTGTTTCGGGATCGAGCAGGGAGACGACCCCGTTCATGGCTAGAGCGTCTTCGTGACCTTGGTCAAGCCGCGCGGCGCGTCGGTGCTGTAGCCGCGGGCCTCGGTCAGGCGCAGGGCCAGGAGCTGGCCGGGCACGATCGCGGCGATTGGCGAGGTCCACTCAGGCATCCCGGCCGGCAGGCTGAGGCGCTCGCCTGCGGCGGCCAGGACGACCGGGTTGTCCGAGATGGCAATGACCCGCCCGCCGCGCGCCCGGGCGCGGTGGATGAATTCGATCTGGTTGGCCTGCAAAGGTCCGGTCGGGGCGATGGCGATGACCCGGTAACGCTCGTCGAGAATGGCGATTGGGCCGTGCAGAAAATCCGCGCTTGAGTATGGCTCGGCGTGGGTGTAGGTGAGCTCCTTGAGCTTGATCGCGAGCTCATACGCCGAGCAATAGTTGAAGCCGCGCCCGACGACGACCACATCGTCGACCTCGCGCAGGCCCCCGGCGATGGCGGTCGCGGCGGCATCGGTTTTGAGGGCTTCAGCGATATGGCCGGGCATGGCCTGCAGGTCCGCCTCGACCAGCCCCTCGCCGCCCATGGCGACGGCCAGCATGGCCAGCGCGCCGAGACTAGTGGTGTACGACTTGGTCGCGGCCACGGCTCTTTCGGGCCCGGCGTGGAGCGGGATGACGTGCTCGGCGGCCCGGGCCATGCTCGAAACCTCGACGTTGACGAGGGCGAGGGTGGGCGCGCCCTGGCGGCGGGCCTCCTCGAGCACGGCCAGGATGTCGATCGATTCGCCGCTCTGCGAGATGCCGATGACGAGGGTGTTGCGCAGGCGGGGCGGTTTCTTATAGAGGGTGTAGAGCGAGGGGGTCGCCATGGCGACCGGCAGGCCCAGGGCCGAGGCAAACAAATATTTGGCGTAGATGCCGGCGTTGTCGCTGGTCCCCCGCGCGGCGATGGTGACATAGGCGATGTCCAACGCCTTGAGCCGGGTGGCAAGACGGGCGATATTGGCCCGCTCGCCGTCCAGCAGGCGGGCGAGGGCCTGGGGTTGCTCGTGGATTTCAGTCTCGAGGAGGCTTGTCATGGTGGCGTGGCGCGATTGTACGCGGGTGGGCGTCATCGAGGCGAACTACCGCGGACAAGTCGAAGGGCCCGGAAAGGGTCCGGCGAACCGCGCCGACGAGCGGCCTTCGGCTTGCCCGCGAAGCGGGCCGCTCAGTGCCCTTTTTCATCGCGGGACGCGATGAGCCGACCTTTGATTGACCCAAGGACGTTCGCGGAATTGCGATTTTGCAGGCGCCACGTCATTAGCATATCTTTAGCAGGTTTTGAGGACGATGGCTGGTATAACAACTAGTGAAATTTACCTGCGGTGCGGGTTGGTACGTCGCGCAATGCGAGCCGCTGAATGGAGATGTCTGTGGGCCTCCTGGTCGCTGAACTGGGCAGACCATGTCCCGTTTTGTACAAGTCGCACTGGAGTCTGAGCCGCGGTCCCTTGGAGGAGGAAAACCCTGGCGTTCAGCGATGCCGCCTGCCCGAGCGGCGGCATCGCATGGGATCGAAGGAGGAGGTTCAGATGGACCGCTTCCCCTCATTTGGAGGAATGACTTCCCGGTGTTGGTAGTTTTTGCCGCGCAAGGTGGGTATCTGACAGGCTGGCCCAGATGGCGTCCAAGCCTGCCTTTGCCCATTGGTCGAATGGCGTGAACGTTATGTCATTTGCATGGTCAATTGCGTCGAAAACTAGCCAACTGGCTAGGGTTTTTCCGGATAGTTGGGTGGTGCATGGCCCGCCGGGCGGCTGTACATCTTTTCCTTATC
>JBDSIP010000128.1:0-3683 GCA_039917915.1 Thermoflexales bacterium | reverse complement strand
CGGTCGCGCCGCCGATGATCTGATGGGTGGCCCGCCCGGCGACGGTATCGGCGCTCAGCTCGAAGGCGCGCGACGCGCTGCCATTGGCCAGGTCAATCGCGATGATGACAGCCACCCCCAGCGCCACGCCAAAGATGCACAGCAGCGATTGAAGCGGGCGGCGCAGAAAGTAGCGCCGACCGGTCTTGAACAGGCTCATGCTCTTGCCTCGGGGTTGAGGCAGTTGGGCGGCACGTCGCCGCGCAGGGCGGCCATGACATTCAGGATGGCGGTCTGAAACATCTGCTTGCGGGTGCGCACGGTCGCGCTCCCGATGTGCGGGGCTATCAGGCAGTTGTCGAGGCCATACAGGGAATGCCCAGGCGGCAACGGCTCGGGGTCGGTCACGTCGAGTGCGGCCGCAAAGATGCGCCGCGCGATAAGAGCCGCGCTCAGCGCCTCGGTGTCGACAACCGGCCCACGGGCGATGTTGACCAGCACGGCCGTCGGCTTCATCAAGGCCAGCTCATCCGCTCCAATGAAACCGCGCGTGGCTGGATTGAGCGGGAGGGTCAGCATGAGGAAGTCAGCGTGTCCGACGAGCTCATCCTTGCCCACCCAGCGCGCGCCCGTCTCGGCCTCAGCGGCCGCGTCGATGACCCGGTTGTGATACAGGATCCGCATGCCAAACCCGCGCGCGCGGCGGGCGATGGCGGCGCCGATCCGGCCCATCCCCGCGATGCACAGCGTGGCGCCGTTGACATCCACCCCAAGCCACCTTCTAAAATAGAACTCGCGCCACTCGCCGGCGAGGGCGGCGTCGCGCGCCTCACCCAGGCGGCGGGCCGCGGCAAGCATCAGTGCGAAAGCCAGGTCGGCGGTCGTCTCGGTCAGCACCCCGGGCGTATTGGTCGCCCACACGCTTCGGGCGGTGCAGGCCGCAAGGTCGATGTTGTCGTAGCCCACCGCACAATTTGCGGCGACTCTGAGCCGGGGCGCAAGAGCCAGCAGATCGGCATCGACACGCTCGGTCGGGACGCACAGCAGCGCATCGACGTCGCGGACTGCCTCGAGCAGCGCAGCGCGGGGCATGGCCCCATCCACAGCCGAATGCGCGACAGTGGCGATGGGGTCGAGCAGCTTGAGCATGTCAAAGTCGACAACGCGGGAGACGAAAACGCGGGGCAATTCCATGGCCAGTATTGTGCCCCATCACTGCCTCCCCTGCTATAATCCTTAGCCGCCTGGTGACGTAGCTCAGTCGGTAGAGCAGGGGACTCATAAGCCCTTGGTCACAGGTTCAAATCCTGTCGTCACCATTATTTCCGAAAGCGACATCCCCCGGCTGCGCCGGGGGATGTCGCTTTCGGAGCTGTCGATTGGAAAAGCGCTCTGCAATCGCCGCCACTGTAGAATCCGATCGATGAGGCCCGTCTCGATTACCGCCGACAAGAAACGCTCCCATGTCGCCATCCGCTGGGATAACGGCGCGACCGTCAACTACCCGTTCACGTTTCTCAGCGCGGCCTGTCCATGCGCCACTTGCAACGAAGAGCGCAACGATACAAACCCGCTCAAGATCCTGAAGCCCAAATCGGACATCCTGGGCGCGATCACGCCAGTCGGCAGCTACGCGGTGAATCTGGTCTGGCAGGGCGGCTGCAGGAACGGCATTTACACGTGGGAGATGTTCGAGGATTTGGCGAAGAAGCACCCCGAGTGGGCGAAATGGGCGTCAATCGAGCCTCCAAAAACTTGACTTCGCCATAGAAGTATGTATAATCGCCTTTCGCCGTTGCGGGATAGAGCAGTGGCAGCTCGTCGGGCTCATAACCCGGAGGTCGTAGGTTCGAATCCTACTCCCGCTATCTAGAGAACCCCGGTCTGGTTAGACCGGGGTTTTTGCTTTTCGATTCAGGGTCGTTTGGCGCTGGATACGACACCAGCATGCCATGCCGCCTGCCGCGGGCGCCTACCAAGATGATGTTTCGGAAACGCCACGTCCCGGATTCGCCGGAGAACATCCCGACCGAGCCCCGGTTCTTGCCGGCGCTCGAAACCAGGCGGACTAAAATCCACGTGCGACATCGGCGACTCCGGTCCCGATTACAAGGTTGGGCCGTGAAAGCGCATCCCGCCGGCCCGGCGAGACGCGAAGGAGCGACAAGATGTTCAAACTGCACGCCGTGCAAGCCGCCTTTGGTGATTGTCTGCTCCTCGAGTACGGCGACGCCGCGCAGCCGCGTTTTGTCCTGATCGATGGCGGGCCCGCCCGAACCTACCAGACCCACCTGAAGCCGGCCGTGCAACGGCTGGTGACAAACCGCGGCCAGATCGAGCTGGCCGTGCTCAGCCATGTTGACAACGATCATGTCATCGGGCTGCTCGACATGTTTGGCGAGCTCAGGGCGCGCGCCGATGACGGCCGAAGCCGTCTCAGGATCAACGCGCTCTGGCACAACGCATTCAGCCAAACCGTTGGACGGGAACTTGACGAGCAGACCCTGAGGGAAGTCCCTGACCTTTCGGCCTGGGCCAGCGACCTGGCCGATCCAATCGACGTCATTGAACGGGGCATCGCCGAAGGCGACCAGTTGCAGCGCGGGGCGTCGGCGCTTGGCATCCCCATCAATCCGAACTTCGACGGCGGCCTTGTGTTGACCGAAGCCGGTGCGCGCCATTCGCTTCAGGACCTTGACATCCGGGTGCTCGGGCCGAGCCAGAAGGCATTGGAGAAGTTGAGAAAACAGTGGCTGGCCTGGCTCGCGCGCCAGGCTCATCGTGACGTTAGGCTCGGGAAAGACCAGAGCGTGCCGAACCTGAGCAGCATCATGCTGCTGGTCGAGTCCAGCGGCGCGCGGGCGTTGTTGCCCGGCGATGGCCGGGGCGAAGAGATCGTCAACGGTCTCAAGGCGTCAGGCGCGTGGCCGATCGGCGACGCAGTGCACGTCGACCTGCTGAAGCTCCCGCACCACGGCAGCGCCCGGAATGCCACCCCGGAGTTCCTCCGGAAGGTCAAAGCCGATCGTTACCTCATCTGCGCGGACGGGACACACGGCAACCCGGATCCCCCCACCCTCGATTGGATGCTGGCGGCCGCCCGCGATGATCGGCGGGAGTTTGAGATCATCGCGACCAGTCAAACCCAATCGCTGATCGACTTCGTGGCCCGCTTTCCGCCCAAAGACAATCACTTTCGGGTGCGCCTCTTGCCGGCGCGCAGCCATGCTCTGGCGATTGACCTGGCCCGGTGATTGCGACGACGCCATCCCTCGGAGAAGCCGAAGGATAGCGTCGTCGGAAATTACTTCGGGCCTGCGAAAGCATGACTCCGGACCCTTTTGGGCCCGGAGTCATGTACCGGGGTGCGAGGTTCCGGCCCGCCGTCTGCTCAGCGCCCAACAATCCCTTCTTCGGGGGAGATATTCCCCAGTTTCGCTGGGGAATATCTCTCCCGGAGTTTGGTGCTGTCAATCGCCGATTGACTCAGCGCCGGGCCCCGGATTCGCGAGACAAGGGATGGCGTCCCTCGTCATAACGTTCAAGACTACTTCTTCACAACCGGCAAGCCGGCCGCGTTCCAGGCGGTGAACCCGCCGCTGATGCTCTTGACATTGGTATAACCAAGCAACGTCAGAGATTCCAGGACGATCCCGCCACGATGACCGATACCGCAGTAGACGATGATGGGCTGATCCTTGGCG
>JBDSIP010000127.1:0-2845 GCA_039917915.1 Thermoflexales bacterium | reverse complement strand
CGGCGCGCTGGCAAGCGCAATAATGCGCTGCAATAACGCCAATGGCTTCTGGGTCGGGTAGCCATTCCGCTCGCCCGAAGTCGGCGCGATCGAAGGGATCTCCCACACGTCATCCAGCGGCTTCCCGCCTTTCAGGGTGTAGACCTTGCCATACGAGCGCATGAAGCGCTGCCCTTCGGCATTGAAGTGCCGATACTTGTTCAGCATCGCGGCCGTCGGCGCCTGACGAATCAGGTTGAAGACATAGTCTGGCGAGGCCGCATACCAGAAGATCACATCGTGTTTGGTGAGCAGTCGACCGCGCGCACGGGCGGCGCCCAGCCCATAGCGCCAGATGATCTCGTTGACAAACACACCGCCACCGCGCGCGTCGACCCGGAACAGCTCGTCCAGAAGGACCTTGACGTAGTGTCCGGCCCGCCAATCGCCGTGGAAGAACAGTGAACCGTTGGGCGCGAGCGCGCGCTGGATGGCCTCGAGTCGCGGGCGTAGGAACATGATGTAGTCGTCCGTGGAACCGAAGTGATCGGCAAAGGTGTCGGTAGAGGCTCCTGTGCCCCGGCGGGTCTTGCGCGTATTGAAGGGCGGGTCGAGGTAGATCAGCCGGGCGCTGCCCGGCGCGACCCGCGGCAGGACATCCAGGCAGTCAGCCTGGATGATTGTGCCGGGGAGAGCGGGATGCGGGCCAACCCTTAGGGTGTTCGCCATGCGCTAGTCAAAGTACTCGACCTGCACCTGCGCCCCGGCCGGCAATCCGTCGACGCCAATCGGGAGGCAGAACATCCCCTCCGCGCGGACCAGCCCAAAGATCAGGTTGCTTTTGGTGATGATCGGGCGGGCCATCCGCTCGCCGGCCTGTTCGAAGAGCGCGGCCGGGATCCAATGCTCGAGCGCGGCTGGCGAGCGGATGGCCTCGGCCAGCGTGGCGGTGACGTAACGCGGGGGCGGCGGTGTCGCGCCAAGCATCCGCCACAGGGTCGGCCCGAGGAAACGCCGCGCCGTGACCAATGCGCTGTTTGGGTTGCCCGGCAGCCCAAAAACCGGCGTGCCATCGCATACCGCAAAGATCGTGGGTTTGCCCGGCCGGAAGGCGATGCCGTGGATGAGGATGCCCGGCGCGCCCATCGCGGTGATCGTCTCGGCAGTGTAATCGCGGTCGGACATCGAGCTGCCGGCCATGAAGACGATGATGTCCGAGTTCGCTTTCGCGCGCTCGGCGGCCGCCGCAAAGGCAGCGGGGTTGTCGGGCAGGATGCCCATATCGAGTGGCTCACCGCCATTGGCCATCACCAGGGCCGCCAACATAGGGGCGTTTGATCCGCGAATCTGACCCGGGCGGGTCGGGCTCTCGACCGGGACGAGTTCGTCACCGCTCGAAATAAGCGCTACGCGCGGTCGCCGCGTTACGGGCGCCTGGGAAATGCCAAGCGAGGCCAGGCCGCCGATCTCCTGCTCGCGCAGAATTGCCCCGGCGCAGATCACCACACTCCCGGGCTGGACGTCCTCGGCGATCTGGATGACGTTGTCACCGGGCGTCAGGCCCTCGTCGAGACGAATCTGCCCGTCGGCCAGCGCGGACGTGCGTTCGACCATGATGACGGCGTCGGCTTCGTCAGGGACATGCCCGCCAGTGTGGATCTTGATCGCCACACCGGGCGGCAGGGCCTGGGTCCGGAAGACGCCCATCGGAATTTCGCCCGCGACGGAGAGGGTCTTGCCGGCACCCGTGTCGGCCGCCCGCAAGGCGAACCCGTCCACGGTGCTGCGCCGGAATTCGGGGATCGGGCCGTGGGAATGGACATCAACGGCGAGCACCCGTCCGCGCGCCTGCGCGAGCGAAACGCGCTCCGCCTCCAGCGCACGTGGCGCGCGAGCCATCGCCTCCCAGAGCAAGGCGAGCGCTTCATCGGGGCGAGCCATAGTGAACGTGGGCATGGCGGGCCATTATCCGCGATGGCGCCAATCGCTTCCCTGGCATGCATGTCAGGCTACCCGGCTAACGCAAACTAGCCACAAGGAGGTGACCGGCGCGATCGCGCGTATAGGATGAAACCGGAGAATTCGGCCCGCGTTGTGAACTTCGCGGTCTTCGTCGAGCAAAACGAGTACGTTTTGCGCGGATTTATCACCACCTTGAACGTGGGCAAATCCAACACGCTGACTTTTAAGTAGACATCGACGCAACAACTCGTCAACTGGACGAGAAGTGCCCGGCACGGCCAGACAAATCGCTTTAGGGCTCTATCACGTTGCCGACGGCAGGCAAATGGTGAAACACGTGCCCCGCCCAAGCTGACTCTTGACGCTGAGCGTGCCGTTGTGGCCATCGACGATGGCCTTTGCGATGGCAAGGCCCAGACCCGTGCCGCCGCTTTCTCGATCGCGGGCGGCATCTGCCCTGAAGAATCGATCAAATACCCGATCGATATGTTCGGGCGCGATGCCGATGCCGGTGTCTTGTATGTCGACCCGTAATTCGGCGCGCCCGGCGGACACGCGCGCCTCGATGGTTCCGCCTTCGGGTGTGTAACGAAGGGCGTTGTCAACGAGATTGGTGATAAGGCGCTGCAATCGGACACGATCACCATGCACGAGGGCCGCTTCGCCGGCCGCTGGCGACGGGCCGATCAGGCGGATGCTTTTGACTTCGGCGATGCCACCCAGGCGCTCCAGCACGACCGCAACCAGGGCGCCGATGTCGACTATCTCGTGTCGCGCGCTCGCTTCCCGGGCCGAAGCGCGGGTCAGGGTCAGGAGGTCCTCGACGATGACACTCATCTCATCTACTGAGAGTTCGAGCTGGGCGAGCGCGTCACGATACTCATCTGCGCTGCGCGCCCGGCTG
>JBDSIP010000126.1:0-7153 GCA_039917915.1 Thermoflexales bacterium | reverse complement strand
GACCGGCTACGACCAGGCCATCCTGGTCCGGATGGCTCAGGGCAAGAAGGACCTCACGGGCCCGTCCGGCCGCGAGCGGATCCTGCGCCTGGTCGAGACACTGGCCGATCAGGGCGCGTTGACGACTCTGGAGGATGCCAACGGTCTGTTGATGGCCGCCGCGCTCCCGCCGCTCTTTGACGGGCAACCCGCCGAGGCCCGGCTCATCACCCGCCTGGCTCGCGCGCCCGCCCAACACCGCATCCGAAAGACAAACCTGCCGGCGTCGCTCACGACCCTGATTGGCCGCACCCGTGAGATCGCCGACCTGCGCGACCTGCTGGGCCAAACGCGTTTGTTGAGCTTGACCGGCTCGGGGGGCGCCGGCAAGACCCGCCTGGCCCAGCGCCTCGCGGCGGACGTGCTCATCCACTATCGCGACGGGGTGTGGTACGCCGAGCTGGCCTCGCTCAGCGACGCCGCGCTCATCCCGGTTACGCTCGCCCATCTCTTTGGACTGACGTCCGCCGATCGACCCAGCTTTGAACAACTGGCTGATTTTCTGCGCGAACGACAAGCGCTGCTCGTGCTGGATAACTGCGAGCATCTGATCGACGGCGCGGCCGACGTTGCAAAACGCTTGTTGACTGAATGCGCGGAGTTGACCCTCCTGACGACCAGCCGCGAGGCGCTGAACATCGATGGGGAGATGACCTGGCGCGTGCCCCCGATGCAGATCGACGAGGCCTCGGTGCTCTTTGTCGAGCGCGCCCATCTGGCCCAACCAGGCCGCGCGCTCAGCGCTGGCGATAAGACGGTCGCCCACGTCTGCCGGCGTCTGGATGGCATGCCCCTGGCAATTGAGCTGGCCGCCGCCCGCCTGAATGCGATCAGCCTGTCTGACATCGCGGCCCGGCTGGATGACCGCTTCACGTTGCTTTCGAGCGGGCGGCGCGGCGCGCTGCCGCGTCACCAGACGCTCAGGGCATTGATCGACTGGAGCCATGACCTGCTGAGCGAAGCCGAGCAGGCGGTCTTTCGCCGGTTGAGCGTTTTTATGGGTGGCTGGTCGCTCGAGGAGGCCCGGGCTGTATCCGAGCTGGACCCCTTGCCGGTCTTGACCCAACTCGTCGCCAAGTCGCTGGTGGTCATGGAGGAAAGCGACGGCCATACCCGCTATCGTTTTCTGGAGACGATTCGCCAGTACGCCCTGGAGAAGCTCGCCGCGCAGGGCGAAGTCGAACGGGCCCAACGCCTGCACGCAGAGGCCCTTGCCCGATTGGCCGAACAAGCCTGGCCCTTCCTCCATCACCGCGAACAAATGCGCTGGATCAAGCGCCTGCGGCTGGAACAGCCCAACCTGCGGGCCGCCCTGGACTGGAGCCTGGGTTCCGGCGGAGATCCGCTGCTGGGATGCCGGTTGGTGGGCATGTTGGGTGAATACTGGAATGTCGCAGCGACCCATTCGAGGGAGGAGGTGCAGCGCTGGGTGAGGCTTGCGACAGAGGTTGTATCCAGCGACATGCCGACCGACGCGCAAGCCTGGGTCTGGCTGGCGGCGGACAACGTGCTCGAAGTTGTTTCCCCGTATAGCCAGCGCGCCCTGACGCTGTTTGAGGAATCCGGAAATCGCACGGGCGCATTGATCGCCAAGTACTTTGTCGCCCGAAGCCATGCCTATTCGACGCTTGACTTCGCCGGCACCATCCGCATGCACGAAGAAGACGTTGCGCAGTCGCGCGTCTTCGGTGAGGGTTGGATCTTGTATCACAACCTGGGTGGGCTGGCCGAAGCCCTGCGCTTCAGCCAGGAGTTCGCGCGGGCCGACCGGGCCTACCAGGAAGCCTATCAGTTGGCGTTGAACGCGGGCGATCTTCAATACGCCTGCATGACCTTGCTCTACCACATCAGCGGCTCGGCAAAGGAGCGCCTTCAGTTCGAAGAATCGCTGCGCTTTGATCAACAAGGCCTGGAGATGGCTCGCGCACTTGAGAATGATTCGCTTGAGATGACGGCGCGCTGCCATATCGGACAGGACATCCTGTATCTGGGGGATGTCCCCCGGGCCGTGGCGCTTCTGGAGGATTGCCTGGCGTTTGCGCGAGAACGCACCAGCGGCCACAACCTGGTAAATGCGCACGCACATCTGGCGAGAGCCACCCTTGCGGCGGGTGATTACGTCCGCGCGCAGGGACTGCTGGATGAGGCGGTCCGGCTTGCCATGTCGTTCGGCAGCCGGAGCAACTATTTCGAGTTTGACGCGATGGCGACGGTGGCCGCAGCCCAGGGCGATCCGGTCCGCTGCGCGCGCCTGCGCGGGCTGGTCTCCCGGCTGATGGACGAGCGCCATCAATATCGCCTTGCGCACCTCGAATGGGCGTTTGCGCCCTACATCGCCAAAGCCCGCGCCGCGATCGGGGACAAGGCGTTTGAGGCGGCCTACGCCGAGGGCCGGGCCATGCCGCTCGACGAAGCGATTGCGTATGCGCTGCGGGCGTAAGGTTAGGCCGAAGGATCACCTCGCCAAACATCGGCCTGCCAGGCAGGACCTAAGGTTCTTGAAGAACCGTAGGTCCTGACGTTATGCGATACCTCGCCGGGGTGACTCTGGAGCGGTCAGACCGCTAACACGCGGCTGCTACATCAGCGGCCCGCCAGGCGCGCGATAGCGGGAGATCAGATCGCGCGCGGCATCGCGGATTGCCAACTCGCTGTCGTTCAGGTCGAGGCTGCCGCTGTCGTCGACTTCGATGACGCGCATCGCCGGCGCGAGCTGGGCATACCACGCCCGGTTTTCTTTCCAGGCGCGCTCGAGCCGATCGGCGGCCACATCGTTTTGCAGGGTCAGAAGACCTGCCAGCGGGCGGCGCGCCGCGAACAGGGTGACCGGAATGGCGCCCAACGTCCGAATCTGTCGCAACTGGGCTGAGCTCGCGGCGAGGTCGATGCTCTCCCGCGACCGGGCCGGCTCTCCGCCGCTCGGAAGCACGTAGCGGTTTGGCGGGCTACCCGCGCGGCCCGCCGGCTGAGTCATCCACGCCTCGAGCGTGTCCGGCGGCAGCGGATCCATCAGGATCAGGCCAGCCACGTCTTCCGCGTGCGCGGCGGCGAAGACGGTCATGTTCATCCCGCCGAAGCCGTGACCGATCAGGAGCCAGGGCGGCCGGATGCCGGCCACCGCGAGAAGCGTCTCGAGATCAGCCGCGATATCGGCGCTGGTCCGGATTCCGGTTACGGGATCGCTCTTGCCGTCAGCGACGTTGGGGCGGTCGTAGAAACAGATCCGGGTGGAGTCGGCCAGTTGCGCGCCGAACTTGGTAAGTTTCCAGCCGCCGGCCTGCAGGCCCGCGTCAAAGACGATGGTCGGCTCGCCGCTGCCGTGGCATTCCAGATACATCCCGCGCCCGCCAATATCGATGACGCCCTTGAACTCGGCTTGGTCCGGAACAATGACGGGGCTGAGCACAAGGACTTTGCCGGGCGGGAACGCGCATCCGGACAGGGTTACAACGATCAGGAAAAGCAGGGCAACTGGATTTTGGGTGTTCATCTTCGCGCCTCTGCTTTCACCCTATTTCACCCGGCGCCCAATCCACTGACTCTCCGCTCAGTTGCCGTTGACAAATCGATCAACGGGCGAAGCACGCAATCATGGCTCCTGCAAAGTCGCTTAACAGTTTCCGATTGCCCCTTTGGGCAAGCCTCCTGAGCGCCGCCGAAGGAGAACTCCTTCGAGTGCGCTATGCCGGTTTCTGCCTGCCCCTTCGGCTCGGGCGGCACGATTCGGCCCATGACAAAACCAGGCGGGGCACGGGCATTGCTCTCGGAGCGCGGGCGGCCCGCCCGCGTTTGATGCGCGCCAAAGGCGGCGACGCGGGCTAGGAGGCGTCATTGAATTAGCTTGTCAAACGCCATCGCACTGGACGGGAGATCACCCGGATTCTTGCGCAGCTACTGCTACGATCAGGTGAGGTGAAGGGCACGCGCCGACTCCGCAGTCGTCATTCCCGCGAAAGCGGGAATCCAGTGAAAAAGTCTCGGGTTGGACAGTTGGCCCTGCCAGGGTTTGTGCCCGATTTCAGGGTAATTTCACGCGGCGATGGCCGGCCGAGCTACGAGTATGGTGCTCGGCTCTTGCACTGGATTCCCGCGTTCGCGGGAATGACGACCTAAGCAAGACGCGCTGCCTACGTTGTGCGACGCCAATGAATCGTGTCGACAAATATCGTCGTATTTGCCCGAAAGTCGTTCGGTAAACGTAAATGTAATTTGTTGACGCGCCCTTAGCTGTCGCGGTTACAGTAACGATGCGCATATCACCCGTTCCGAGTTGTGTATACACATCAGCACGGAGGCGGGGAGTTCGCGGGAATGACGTTCCTTAAGAGCGTGCTGAACGCAACGCGCTCAAACCGCGAGGAGGCGCGTTGCACTCGGGCGACTCTATCTCAATCCAAGACCCAACTCCGTCTGATAATGCGCAACAATATGAATGCCAAAGCGAAAATCGGCGTATTTGGGATCGGCCTGGCCGCCTATTGGCCTCAATTTCCGGGCCTCAAGGAGCGCCTCGAGGGCTACCAGGGTCTGGTGGAGCAGCGCCTCACCGGGATGGGGGCCGATGTCGTGTCCGCCGGTCTTGTGGACAACGCCCAGGCGGCCCAGGTTGCCGGCGGCCACTTCGCCCGGGCCGGTGTCCATCTGATCGTGTGCTATGTCGGCACCTACGCCACCTCGTCCCAGGTGTTGCCCGTCGTCCAGCGCAGCCAGGCGCCGGTCCTGATCCTCAACCTCCAGCCCGTCCCTGCCCTGAACTATCCCGACACGGACACGGCCGAGTGGCTCGCGAACTGCTGCGCGTGTTGCGTGCCCGAAATCGCCAACGCCTTTGCCCGCAGCCGGATCACATTTAATGTCGTCTCGGGGCTGCTACGGCCCGCCGTCGGGCAAGCCAACCGGTACTACGAGCGCGCCTGGGACGAGATTGGCGCCTGGGTACGGGCCGCCAACGTGATGCAGGAACTCCAGCGCAGCCGGATCGGCTTCCTCGGGCATACGTATCCGGGCATGCTGGACATGTATTCCGATTTCACCCTGCAGCATGCCCAGCTCGGCGCGCACGTCGAAGTTCTGGAGATGGACGACCTGCATGCCCGCGTGGCGGCCGTTACTGACGTTGAGATTGGCGCGAAGCTCAATGAGATCGGCCGGACCTTCACCGTGGCCGAGGCGGGCCGGGACAAGATCTCACAGCCGGTGAGCGTGGAGAGCCTGCGCAGGTCGGCCCAGATCGCGTGCGGGCTCGACCGGTTGGTGGCGGATTTCGACCTGAACGGGCTGACCTACTACTACCGCGGCCTGGCCGGGAACGCCAATGAAGAGCTGGGGGCCGGCCTTATCGTGGGCAATTCGCTTCTGACCGCGCGGGGCGTGCCGGCCTCGGGCGAGGGCGACCTGAAGACCTGCATCGCGATGCTGATCATGGACCGCCTGGGTGCGGGCGGATCGTTCACCGAGTTCTACGCGATGGACTTCAACGACGACTTCATCCTGATGGGCCATGACGGCCCGGGCCACATCGCCATCGCGGACGGCAAGCCGGTCTTGCGCGGTCTGGGCCTTTTCCATGGCAAGCGCGGATATGGGCTGTCGGTCGAGTTCAAGGTGAAGACCGGCCCGATCACGATCCTGGGGATGACCCAAACCGCCGAGGGGCGGCTCAAGATGCTGGTAGCGGAGGGCACGTCGCTTCCGGGCGAGACGCTTCGGATCGGGAATACAAATTCGCGCCTGAAGTTCGGGCTGGACCCGGCCGCGTTTATGAACCGCTGGGCAGAGGCGGGCGCGACCCACCATTGCGCGTTGGGCATTGGCCATCATGCGGGCGCGCTGGGCAAGCTGGCCCGTTTGATGGGGCTGGAACTGGCCGTCATCGGAGAGCCGCGCCATGGCGATTTGAGTTAGGGCGGCCCATTTCAGCGCCGAAGCTGATACAGCTCTTCGACCAATTTCGCGCGCTTTGGCCCGACTGGCTCGGTCTTCAATTGCTTGAGAATCGCGATCTGCCGGTCTCGCGCTTCACGCATTCCGGGACTTTGATATGTCTGCCTTGCCCATCCGAGCGCATCCTCATCCCACAGGGCAAAATACTCGGCCGGCGCATCTTGCAAGTAGTCGTTCTCACCCCAGTTGGCGCCAACCCAAATGTCAAGGCGGACCTGCTCCTCGCCAATGAGCGCCGGAACCAGGTAGAGATTCTGCAACATGGTCTGGCGCAACTTTTTTGCGGCAGCGTCGATGTCGCCCGAGCGATACAGGGCCAGCGTCCAACACAGGTAATCGAGCGGTTCGCCGCCATCATTCGGAAGCGCCGCTTCCCGCCAGGCATACGATTTGAGCGCCCCGGACGGATCACCCTTCAGCAGGTAGAGGACCCCGAGCAGATAGCGTTTTCCGGCGCCATCATCAATGGTTCCATGCATCTGGATTTCTTTCCGCAGCGCGTTTTCGTAACGCCGGATGCGTTCGGCGATTTTCTTGGGTTCTTTTGGGAATGGTGACATTTCGTTTGCCTCGAGAACATGCGGCATTTGCGGCGATTCCATCGGAGAGACTGCGCGATCAGACCACCACAGCGTATACCCCCGCGTCCCGCTCAGGATAGCTTTCGTAGACATGCTCAAACACGGCCGCGCACTTTTGCTGGTACAGCGCGGGCGTGTAGGCGGTCGGCAGGCCCGCGTCCAGCGCATCCTCGATCGCCAGCTTGATCTGTGAGCGGGCGGCGGCCTTCTGCCGCCAGTTCAGCACCAGAAGATCCTTGAGCCGCGCCAGCAGGGTCCGCGCAATCTTCTTCAGTTCCTCGCGCTCATCAGCGCCCAACGCGGGCGCCGGGCGGGTCAGGATGTCGAAGATGACCAGCTCCTCCTCGGTCATGTGCTCGCGCACGTGGCGCTCCTGCTCTGCGGTCAGGCTGCGGCTGAGGTTGACCAGTTCGTCAAACAAATCCTCGATGCTCTTGGTCCCCGCGTTGTAGGTTTCGATCAGCGACTCGAACAGCTCGGCAAAATCGGCCCGGGTCCGGTTGAGCCGGATCAACTGCTCGAGTTGGGCGCGGATCGCGGCCTTGAGCGCCTCCAGATCGGTGTTTTTCTGCTTCGATTTGGCGAAGCGC
>JBDSIP010000125.1:0-2995 GCA_039917915.1 Thermoflexales bacterium | reverse complement strand
CCGGATCGACAAACAGGTCCGCGACAGCATCGCCACTGGTCAGGCAAACAAAGCGGCGGCGGTCACCAAGCCGGAGGCCGGCGAAAACGACGGCGACGACCCGGCTGAGGATTAGGGGTTCAATAGCGTCTGTTGCTGAGATCGGTTTGCGCCGGCGCATACCGTTCTCGGCGAATCAGAGGCGGAGGTATTTCCACAGCACTTCGCCATCGTTGAAGCCCAAGGGCAGGACGACCTGCAGCGTATAAGCGACGAAGTTCAGCAGAAAAACAAAAGCGGCGACTGCAAACGGCGCGCCGCCGGCCGGCCTCAAAGCAAGAGCGATCGGAAGCGTGACGGCGGAAACGATCAGACTCGCGATCGGCCCGCCCAACGCGCGCCGGATGTGGATGGCCGGCGTGAGCTCGCCCTCGTTGGCGGGATAGACCGACGTGCCCAGGACGAGATAACGCCCCAGGGTGATGGCGAGCATGGGGTGGCCGGCGCGGCGCGCGGCGAAGGCATGCCCGAGTTGGTGGAAGAGCTCCGACAGCCACATCAATGCGGTGGCAATCACGGCCCCGGCAAGTGCAGGCAGCAGGCCAAAGCCGAGGACGAACAGGCCGATCCCCGTGAGCGCCATAATGGTGAGCCCCGTGCCGGCAAAGAAGCCCGGCACAATCGACACTGGCAACCCGTCCAACGTAAATACGCGTAGCTCTCGACTCATTGATTCTTCTCCCGCCAATAGTAGATGAAGGCCAGCCCGGCCGACACAGCGCCGAGGATGTGCCACACGGCATGGCCCTGAAGCCAGCCTGTCGGGACGCACCATGCGCCCGTGCCGTCCAGTGTCCAAACGACGTAGGCCAACCCGAAAATGGCCAGCGCGGCAAACAGCCACGCCGGCTGCATCTTTGGGCGTTGGCGGACATACAGCACGACCTCGAGGATCAGAGCGCTCGCAATGCCAGCGGCAAACGTGTAGCGCCGTGTTTCAGGCGCGACCAGCATCAGCCCGCCAAAGAGGAGGGTCAACCCGACATACAGCGCCGCGAACAAACCGGCCTTCAGCCCGAACAGGCGGGCCAGGTTGTAGACCAGAAGCAGGTTACTCAGTAAATACATCCCGAGCAGGTCGGTGAACTGGCCGGCGAAGGTGAGCGTGCCGTGGAAGAACAGCGAACCGAGCCCGACCCCGACAATCGCGATCCCAAAGACGAGGGCATAGGCGCGCTGGCGGCGCATCAGGTTTGCGCCGTTCGGAAGGAGGGGTTGGTTGTTTGACCAGCCGAGCGCCAGCAGTCCGGCAAGGACATAGCCAAGGTTCGAATAGGTATTGCTGGGTTGAGCCCAGCCGGCCGCGCGCGGCGCCTCGCAGAAGCATGCGCCCCCTTCGCAGAACGCCGGACGCCAGCCTGTGAAGCTCAAGGTGAACATGCCGGCGACGATGGCCAGCACGACGCAGGCGGCGAAGGCCAGGAGGGGCGGCACGTACCAGCGCATGGGCGGCAATGCTACCTGAACTCGTGGTCTAGAATGCCGCCCCATGATCGCCAAAATAATCCAGATCGTCCAGGGTATCTACATGACGACGTTGTGCAGGGAAGGCTGAATTGACCGCAAGCCCGGCGCCTGGTGACGACGGCGCGACTCTGGCGACTCGGACCCATCGCGCCATGGCCGGGGCGCTTGGATTTCCATCGTCGAAAGCGTCATGACGCCCTAACCGAAACATGGCAACATTCTCATTCTGCCCGCAGTGCGGCAACCCGGTCACCGAGCAGGAGCGCGACGGCAAGACCCGCCTGGCCTGTGTGTCGCCGGCATGCGACTATGTCCACTGGGACAATCCGACGCCGGTGGTGGCGGCGATCATCACTCATGGCTCGCACGTCATTCTCGCCCGCGGGCGCGGCTGGCCGGGGGATCGATTTGCCCTGATCGCGGGTTTCCTGGAGCGCAGCGAACATCCGGATGATGCTGTGCTGCGCGAAGTCAAAGAGGAGCTTGGCGTGGATGGCCGCATCGTCGAGTTTGTCGGCTACTACTCATTCACCCGGCGCAACCAGATCCTCTTTGTGTTTCAGGTGGAAATCGACAGCGAGCCTGAGCTGGGTGAGGAACTCGAGGAGATAAAGCGTCTGCTGCCAGCAGAGGTAGTGCCGTGGCCGATGGGCACCGGCCCGGCTCTGCGTGATTGGCTGGCGCGACGCGCTGGAGATTGAATCAAAGTCGATAAGACCCGGAGGAGCCAGGTCTTATCGACTTTGACAGACGCGCTAGACCAGCGGCTTGAGCCGTTTGATGAGCTGAACGCACAGGCCCCACGGGTCTCGGACGAAGGCGGTCGAGTCGCCGGACGGAAGCACGATTGTCGCGCCGTCGGCCTTGCTGCCCGCGGCGACCAGGGTTGCTCGATCCGCGTCCAGATCCTCCGACACGAAGGCGATGTGCTGGGTCCACATGCTGATCGCGCCGTAGTCGGGGAGTGGGCCATTCGGATTGTTGTAGAGCTCGATGATGAAGCGCCCGCCGGGTTCGCCGACGAAATGGATGGCGGTCGGTCCGCCGCCCATGCGAATCATGACCATGCCCATATGGTCGATGTACCAGGCCGCCTGTTTGGCCGGCTCCGGGACGTTGTAGGCGGTGTGTTCGAATTTCATAGATCGCAAGTGTACTGGATACGCTTTGATTCCGGAGGCCCGTCCGGCAGATCTTCGATCACCGTCTCTGCGGAAGAACCGAAGATCGCGGCCAAAGTGGCGGTCAGCCCGGACCGATCCGTTCGGCCGCGCACGCGCAGGATGAGCGTGCCGTCACGGCGCTGATGGAGGGTGAATTGACTCAGCGCATGCGGCTTCATCGCGATCGATACGTCAATGGGGTTCACCGCGCGCCCATCGGCCGCATGGAAGATGACGGGCGGCCGGCCTTCGAGATCGATCAGCTCAATGCCGTCGGTCGAGCGTCTGATCGCGGCGAAGTCGCCGGTGCGATAGCGCAGGAGAGG
>JBDSIP010000124.1:0-4241 GCA_039917915.1 Thermoflexales bacterium | reverse complement strand
AGGTGCGCTGAAAGGATATCCCCCGCTCCGGCCCGGGCCGGAGCGGGGGATATCCTTTCAGCGCACCTGTTGTTCTACTCGCGCGGCAGTTGCTACTTGAGCGAAATGTGATAGTCAATCAGGGCGGCCAGATCATCGGGCTGAAGCGAGGTGCCAAAGGTGGCCGGCATGACGTTGGCGATGCACGCGCCCGTCGGGCACTCGGCGACAATAAACAGGTTCGGGTTAACGATGGCCTCGCGGATGTACTCGAGCGCGTTCTTGGCTGCGCCTTTGTAGGCGGGGTCTTTGATCCGGGCTTCCGATGTCGTGGCTATCTTGTTGAGGGTTGTCCCCACCGCGCCTGCCGCGACGCCCTTGATGGCATGACAAGCTTGGCATCCCGCAGCGCCCAGGAACACCTGTTTGCCCTTCTCCTGCTGCGCGCTCAGCGGCGCGGCGGTAGGTTGTGGACCCGCGCCAGCCTCAGGTTGGGTCGCGACGGGCGCGACCTGGCCAGGGCCCCAGTTGACGACGAAGGCGGCCACGTTCTTGATCTGGTCGTCGCGCAGCGGCCCGCCGAAAGACAGCGAAAAGGGCGGATGGGCGTTCTCCCAGACCGGGCTCGACTTGATGGGCATGCCCGCGGCGGTGACGGCCTCGATGTAGCCTTTCAGGCTGCTCGTCCACCCAATCTGCTTTAGACGCGCGCTCTGTCCGAGCGTCTTCTTGGCGGCGTCCCACTTTCCCAGAAAGCCATCGTACGAGAGCGCCGGCCCGATGCCGTCCACGCCCTCGCCCTTGGATCCGTGACAGCGGGCGCATTGCTCAAAGTAATACTTGGCGCCAGCCTCGATGTTGCGGCCGGTGAACTCGTCGTCGCGTTGGGCCATGGCCCCGCTGATGTCGAGCACGCCGGTAATCAGGCACATGCTGATAAACGCGACCACGGACACCATCCCGACGATGATGCGGAGCGTCCAGCTGGGCTGAAAGGTGATGATTCGTTTGATGAAGTTCATGCTGCGTCCTTCGCCGGCTATTCCTTGTCGTAGCCCGAATTGCGATGCAGGTAATTCGTCTTCGAAAACTGTTGCGGCTGGCCCTTGTCATCCGTGAAGCTGATGGTGAGGGTGAACTCCTTCACATCGGGCTGGACGAGCTTGACGCGCACGGTCGCCGTGCCGCCATCGAGTTTGCGGCCATTCGGATCGGCCTCGCGGGTGCGGTGGTCCATGTCTTGCTGGATGGTGCGCAGGAGCGCATTGAACTTGGGCGCGCCGGGGGCTTCATCCGGCGGCACGATCTGCCACGTTCCGACCGCGATCTGATCCCACGGCACTTTTTTGACTTCGCCCACACCCTCGTCGGGCATGAACTCCTGCGCGATTTCAGAGGCCGGATCGCCGCCGACAAAGCCGAAGTTGGTGACTGGCACGCCAGTGGGGATGCCCGCCAGCGACAGATACAGGATCGCCAGTTCGAAGATGACACCGAGGGTGATCATGACTTTGCGGTCAGAATAGCGGCGGCTCGGGTTCGGATCAATGTAAGGGACCACCATGAGCAGCAGCGGGATGACCGGTCCAATGATGATGCCCCACAGAATCTTTGGGGAGATGCCAAGCGTGTTGAACATCAGCGAATCGAACTGGGTCGAGAGCGCTTCCGGCAACACGGGCAGGATGTGCGGTATCTTGATCAGACCCTGCAGCCAGTAGAAATACCAGGGCGCCACGGTGTGGTTCGGTGTGACGAGCGGATTGCTGTGCGTTTCCAGCGCGGCGTTGTAGAACGTGCCAGAGGCGATGGTCAACAGGGCAATCGCAACAGCGGCATAGACCAGCTCGTTGGTCAGGATATCGGGCATGAAGTTGACCCGCTTGTCAGGGCCCACCTTGCGCGCGGAATCCTCACCCACGGCTTCCATCTCGGGCGGAAGGCTGATGCCGTTGCGGACGACTTTGTAGTAGTGGACAGCCATGAAGATCACCCCGATCAGGGGGAAGAGCACGACATGGAAGAGATAAAAGCGGAGCAGCCCGCCCGCGCCAATGTCCGGCGCGCCGCGGAGCAGCAGGTTGACCTGCGGCCCAATGAGCGGAGCGGCGTCGGCCATCGACGTGCCGATGGTCACCGCCCACAGGGCCAACTGATCCCATGGAAGCAGGTAGCCGCTGAACGAGAGGAACATCGTCACGATGAGGAGGATGACGCCGGTGAACCAGGTGAATTGCCGTGGTTTCTTGTACGATGCGGTCAGGAACGTCCGCCACATATGAATCGTGACGACGACGACCATGACCTCGGCGCCCAGGCGATGCATGTCGCGCATCAACTGGCCGAATGGCACGTTGGTTAAGATGTCAAGCATGTTCTGATACGCCCGCTCCGGAGAAGGGGTGTAGAAGATCATGAGGAAGATGCCAGTGATGATCTCGATCGCGAAGAAAAGCGCCGACATGTAGCCCAGCCGGAAGGTGGGGTACAGGGTGGTGACAGCCTCGTGATAGAAGGTCGGCCGGATGTGGAACCAGAACCCCTCGGTGTGAGGCTTGACGCGGTTGTTGGGCTTGCCCGGCGGATCGCCGCGCAGCACCCCGCGCACATCATTCCAGCTCAGGCCAGAGGTCAACCGGGTGAATCCGTCGTCCAGGCGTTGCGCGACGGTGGCCTTCAGGCCGGTTGATCGGACTTGATCAACGAGTCGCTTTCCGATGATTGCCATAAGCGTGTTGCCATGAGCGCAATGCGTGTCCTCATGCGGCCATCGACCGCGCAAGGGTCTACGCGGTGCGCGCTAGAAGTGGGCCTTCCCCGTGATCTTCGCCCCGGTGTCGACGATGATGCGATCCGCGCCTGCCGGCAACATGATCATGCTGCCCGCCTCGTCGGAAGTGGCTATGACGTTGCCTGACGTGTCCAGAATCTGCATCTTGAAGCTGTCAAGACTGCGCGGCGCCGGGCCGGCAATCCACTTGCCGTTGACTTCAAACTGCGAACCATGGCAGGGGCAGGCAAAAATCTTGCCAGTGCCATTCCAGCTATACAGGCAGCCCAGGTGGGTGCAAACCTTGTAGATCGCGTTGATCGTGTCGCCGACCTTGACCATCCAGAATTTGCCGACGTTGTTGGCGTTGGGCAGGCCATTGGCATCGAAGCCGAAGTCGGCCACCGATTGGTTAAACCGCCCGCCGACCTCGCCTTCGCGGAAACGCGGCATGGCAAACAGAAACGAGATACCGCCGAACTGGGCCAGGAAGAGCGCCATCGACGCTCCCCAGACGTAATTCAGAAACTCGCGTCGCGAGACGGATTTGGGCGTTACTGGAATAGCCGCAACCGCGGGCGCGGCCGTTACTTTGGCCGGGACGGGTTTTGGCGCGGCGGGCTTTGCGGCGACCGCCGCGGGTACCGCTGCCGCAACGATTGGCGCAGCCATTGGGGCGGGTTTTGGCGCGGCCGCACCCGGCGGGGCTTTGGCTCCGGGCGGAGGCTTCGCGCCGGGAGGCGCAGCCACGACCCTGGGCGCGCCTGCATCGGCCTCAGTTTTTGGCGCGGGGGCATCGATAGGGTTGGGCGCAGGGGCCGCACCCGAGGGAGCTTTGGATCCCGGCGGTGCCTTGGCTCCAGGGGGAGCAGCGCCGCGCGGCGACGTTGGCGTCTCTGACATCCTTCTCTACTCCTATAAAAAAAATGGCACCGTCCTTTGACGGAATTAAGCTCGCAGACTATAACACGCTGACGGGGCTCGTCAATTGCTTATATTCGGTCAGGCATGTGACGTTTGTCACTCGCTTCCGCGCCGAATTTCAGGTCTCAGTGTCCGAGAAGCACCTTTCCCAACGGGGCCCGATCCGCCCCGTCGATTGTAGGAATTCGTTGTGCACCCGGCAGTGTCGGATCGTAGATGCCGAACCAGATTTCGTAGACACGCCGGGGCAGATTGGCGGGCAGGGGCATGCCGCCCGCGAGGAACGCAAGTCCGCCGAGAAATATCAAGCCGGCGGTAACCGCTCAGGACGTGGTCGGCGCATCATGCTGCCAGCCTCAGCGGCAACGTTGTCCACGCGTGCGGCGTTGCGATTCTTCGCGCCCTCCCTTCACGATTGTCATCCTAAGTTACGGACCGCCCCGGGCCGAAGGGGCATGCAGAAACCGGCGCGCGGCGACGCCCGGCCTGTCACCCTGAGTTTCGTACCGCCCCGGGCCGAAGGGGCATGCAGTAACTGGCGCGCGGCGGCGCCCGGCCTGTCACCCTG
>JBDSIP010000123.1:0-2624 GCA_039917915.1 Thermoflexales bacterium | reverse complement strand
GGCAAGCTGCCCTGGAACATCGAGTGGGTGGCCAAGTGGGTGACCTTCCCGGTCGGGGTCGAGGGCGCAGGCAAGGACCACAGCACCGCCGGTGGCAGCCGCGAGGTTAGCGAGGCGACCATGCGGGCGATCTATCCCGGCTCGCAGCCGCCCTACAACATCCCCTACGAGTTCTTTCTGGTGGGCGGGCGCAAGATGAGCAGCAGCAAGGGCGTGGGCGCCCTGGCCCGCGACATGGCCGATTTCCTGCCGCCCGAGATCCTGCGCTTCGTGATGCTGCGCTCGCAGCCGCAGCACCCGGTCGACTTCGCCGCGGATGAAGAGTTCATGGTCAAGCTCTTCAACGACTATGACCGGGTGCACGCCCGGGCCTACAGCGCCGAGGCGGCGGCCGGCGACCCCAAGGCCAAGGATGACAAGCGCACGTTTGACATGTCCCAGGTTACGGACGAGGGCGGCTACTACGACGCCAACTTCCAGCTCGTCACGGCCCTGGCCCAGATGCCGCACCTGGAGGTCGAGGCGGAAATCGCGCGGCGCAAGGGCACGCCGTTGAGCGAGGTCGAGAGCCGGCACTTGCGTCGGCGGATCCAGGCCGCCCGGGTATGGCTGGACACCTATGCCGCTGATGAGGAGAAGATCATCGTCCGGCAGAGCCTGCCCGAGCGCGCCAATTCGCTGAGCGCCGCGCAGCGCGCCTTTCTGCGCGCGCTCGCCGCCCAGTTGCCCGGCGCGCCCAGCGACGATGACGGCTTGCAGGGGCTGATCTT
The DNA here is from genome assembly GCA_039917915.1 of Thermoflexales bacterium. Lineage (GTDB taxonomy): Bacteria > Chloroflexota > Anaerolineae > J036 > Brachytrichaceae > Brachythrix. The sequence continues at coordinate 1,854 of JBDSIP010000123.1, read as the reverse complement.
CGAAGCGGCCCGGATGACGCCTTTGCCCAGTGGCGACGCCTTCAAGGCGATCTACCGGGTACTGCTCGATCGCGAGTCCGGCCCGCGGGCGGGCAGTTTGCTGGCGTTTCTCGAGCGCGACTTTAGCGTCGCCCGCTTCAACGAACTTGACTATGACCGGGATGCGCTCATGCGCGAGACGGCGGTGACGGCCGCGGCCTTTGCAGCCTGGCTGCGCGACCCGAAGAGCAAGGTAGCCTCGATCCGGCTGGGCCAGGACGCCCTCAGCGTCGAGCAGGCGCTCGCGCGCGCGGGCGACGGGCCGGGGACACTCGATTTTGTGGTGACCGCCGCCGACGGCAAGACCCAGCTCAAGCGGGTGGCGGGAAGCGGGGCGGGGTGACCGTCGCTCGCGCGCGCGCAAGCGGGGGCTTTGTCATCCGCGAGTCGACGGCCGATGACGCGGCGGCGTATCGCGAGATGCGCCTCGAGGGGTTGCTGGCCCATCCCGAGGCTTTTGGCAGCGATTACGCCGAGAGCGCGACCCGACCCGCGTCGCACTGGCTCGAGCGGGTGAGCTATCCGCATGGCCGCGAGCGCAACAACCTGTGGTTTGCGGCAGGGCCGGATGGGACGTTGGCCGGCATGCTGGGGATCTACACCGAGACGATGGCCAAGCTCCGTCACGTTGGAACGGTCGTCGGTGTCTACACCCGGCCGGCCTGGCGCCGGCGGGGCGTGGCGGACGCCCTGCTGGGGCAGGCCATCGCGTGGGCGGGCGCGGCCGGGTTTCGGCGCTTGCGCCTGGCGGTAGTGACGACGAACGCGGCGGCGATCCGAGCCTATGCCCGAGCCGGGTTCACGGTTTACGGCCTCGAGCCCGCGGTGATCTCCACTGGCGGTGCCTATTACGACGAGCTGCTGATGGGGCGAGCTGTGCTATAGTCGCGGCCATAAGTGAGCGGGGCTCCTTACTAGATTCGCTATCTTAAATAGGGAGGTGGTGTTCAGATGAGTAAACGTTCGAACAATTGTGTTGCGACACCGCCTCAGGTTAACAGCCTGTAGATTGTCGCAACACAGCGTAAACGGCGGGCCCGCAAGGGTCCGCCGTTTGCGTGTACCATCACGGAAGACACGGAGGCTGCGGATTCCACGGAACAGCTCGCGCTGATCTTCATCACCTGTTCCGTGCAATCGTCTAAATCAGTGTCATCCGCGATTCAGACGCGTTATTGGCTATTTGCGTTTGAGTAGTGTCTGACGCGCGGCGGCGGCGGCGCCGCGCAGATTGTCGACCTGTTTGAAGCGCGGGCGCTCGGGCATGATCAAGTCATCGGGGAGCATATCCTGCAGGCGCTTGATATCGGCGGGCTCGATCTTGCGCGGGGTATAGGCCAGAGATTCAGCCACCTGGGCCATGGGTGGGGCCCAGGCCACCTCGCGGCGCAGCTCGTCGGCCTTGGAGTGATATGCCTTCTTGTCCCAGGCCTTGGCCGAGACTTCGGCGTCATCGGCGAAGCGGCGCAGGGTGATGGCGCAGACGGCGCAAATGTCCTTGCGCAGCCCATCGTCGGGCGTCGACGCCAGGTGCTTGCGGACCAGCTCAGTCAGCATGTTGAGGTCTTGATTTCGTTCGCGGACTGCCATGAGGGTGCATTTCACGTTAGGGGCCGACAAGCGCCCACAATTGGTTGAAGTTGCCGCTCATGGCAGCATCCCGAAAAGGGAGCAAGTGCTGCAGTCCAGCGCGTGACCAACGCATGCCGGATGCGCAAAGGCGTTGTTTATAGCGCTTCGCGCCGGCCTCAATTGTGCCGCTGCCAATGGGCAGTCCATCACGCTGGAAGTCTTGGTATTGGAGGCGTTGGTAGT
>JBDSIP010000122.1:0-19481 GCA_039917915.1 Thermoflexales bacterium | reverse complement strand
CGGCTACAGTATTAACGCAGGGAGCGGTATGCCCCGGCTCCGACGGGGCATATCGCTCCCGGCAAAGTCGGAAAGACAGTGCGGATTGCGCTGTCGGTTCGGGCGCGCAATACAATAGCCAAAGCGTGTCAAGGAAACAAACCACATGGATGATCTGAAGCAATTGGCTGGCGAATTCGCCGCGAACCTGATTACCGACGGGATGCTGGTCGGGCTGGGAGAAGGCACGACTGCCTACTGGGCTATTCGGCGGGTCGCCGAGCGCCTGCGCGACGGGGGCCTGCGCGACATCGCCGCGATCGCGTGCTCACTTAACGTCGAGCAGCACGCGCGCGAACTCGGCATTCCGATCGCGACCTTTGACGAACGCACCCGCATCGACATCACGATTGACGGGGCGGACGAAGTTGATCCGCAGCTCAACTTGATCAAGGGGGGCGGTGGCGCGCTGCTGCGCGAGAAGATCGTGGCCGAGGCCAGCGCTCGTGAGATTATCGTCATCGACGAGGGCAAGCTTTCGACCGCGCTCGGGGTGCGCTGGCCGGTGCCGGTCGAGGTGCTACCCTTCGCAGCCGGTCCAGTCGCACGCTTCCTGGCCGGGCTGGGCGGAACGCCCCGCCTGCGCACCCAATCCGGCGGCGCGCGTTACCTTACCGATCAGCGCAATCTGATTTTTGACACTTCCTTTGGTCCTATTCCCGACCCGGGCGCGCTGGCTGCCCGACTAGATGGCCGGGCCGGGATCGTCGCGCACGGCTTGTTTGTCGGCCTGGCCACCGAGATCGTAATCGCCGGATCGAATGGAATTCGACACATCCAACGGGGTGAGCCTCTCCTGCCCGAGGCGCCGCGGGCATGAGCCCCGCCAAACCGGCCCGAGTCGCGCTGGTTACCGGAGGCAACCGCGGAATTGGTTTTGCGATTTGCCGGCAACTGGCCGGTCTGGGCTACACCGTGTTGTTGGCCAGCCGTGATCGGTTGAAGACGGCCCTGAATTCAGTGACGGCCATGCTCGCCGCAGCAACCCGGGGCGAGAACGTTCTCGTCAACAGTTGCTGTCCGGGCTGGGTGCGGACTGAAATGGGTGGCTCGGCCGCCTCGCTGAGCCCAGACGAGGCAGCCGATACCCCAGTGTGGCTCGCAACGCTGCCGGACGGCGGCCCGACGGGGTGATTCTTTCAGGGTCGCCGACCAATCGCCTGGTAAAGGTCGGCTGGTATTTACCACTGTCTCAGGACGTTCTCAAGCGTGCGGTCTAAAGTCCGGGCTGTTTACTAAACTCAACGTCCAACCAGGAGGCAGCGCATGAATCAAGAATTCAACGAGGGCATCCCCGGTCGCGCGGATCTGAACGGGTTTGCGCCGCGCACGGTCCATGCGCAGATCGACGTTATCAAGGTATCGGCCCAATCCCGGACCTCCTCGGTCGCTGGCGCTGTCGCCGGCACCGTGCGTGAACATGGCCGGGCCACGGTCCAGGCGATTGGCGCCGGCGCCGTCAATCAGGCCGTAAAGGCGATGGCCATTGCGCGGGGATACCTCCTGTTGGATGGCATCAACGTCGTCGTCATTCCGTCGTTCTCGGACGTCGACATCGACGGGGCAGAGCGCACTGCAGTTCGATTCGCGGTCGAACCCCGCTAAAGCACAGCGTATGCGCCCATGCGACAGTCCCCGGCGCCGCCAGGGACTGTCGCATTTTGGAGCCAATGCGCTCCAGGTGCTGCGGAGACGTCACCGTGACGATATCCGTGCCATAATCCGGCGGGCATGCGCACCGATCTTCACTGCCACAGCACCGCATCCGATGGCGCGCTCGCGCCCCGCGATCTCGTCCAGCTCGCGCGCAAACGCGCCATCGAGATCATTGCCCTGACCGACCACGACACAGTCGCCGGCCACGCCGAGGCGCTCGCGGCGGGCGTGGAATTTGGTCTGCGGGTGATTCCCGGGATCGAGATTAGCGCGTTTGGAGAGCAGGGTGAAACCCACGTCTTGGGTTATGGGGTCGAACCCAACGATGACATCACTCGCGCGACGCTGCTGGCTCTCCGGGCGACGCGCGAAAGCCGGGCCAGGCGCATCCTGGCGAATCTTCTCCGGCTCGGAATCAGCGTTGATTTTGAGCGCATAAAGGCGATCGCCGGCGATGGCATGATCGGCCGGCCGCATATTGCGCGGGCCATGGTGGACATGGGCGCCGTGTCGACAATCCAGGAGGCCTTCGACGTGCACCTGGCCGAGGGCAAACCCGCCTATGCCCCGAACGACGCGCTTGACCCCGGGCAGGCGATTGATCTCATTCATCGCGCGCGAGGGGTGGCCGTGCTGGCCCATCCCGCATTCACTCACGGCGATGTCGAAGTGTTGTTCGGGTCGATGATCGGGCACGGCCTGGATGGCATCGAAGTCTATTACCCCAGACATACGCCGGAACAGGTGAAGCGCTACGCCGAGATCGCCCGCGAGCACGGATTGCTGGCGACGGGCGGAAGTGATTTTCATGGATTGACGCCGGACGGCCAATTTGAGTTTGGAGAAATCGGATTGCCCGCGGACACGGTCGAGGCGCTCGATGCCCGCATCGCCGCCCGGCGCGGGTAAAATCGCCGGCCGTGGTCAAAAACTGGCGGATCTGGTTTGGTGTGGCGCTCAGCGCCGTGGCGTTGTATCTGACCCTGCGCACGGTGGATTTCGGCCAGGTTCAAACCGCCATGTCGCGGGCGGCCTGGGCGTGGTTCATTCCCGCCGCGGCGACCTTCCTTGCCGGTCTTTATTTTCGGGCCAGGCGCTGGTCGCTGTTGATGGATGACACGCCCCTTGGGATCACCTGGCATGCGATGCTGATTGGCTATATGCTGAACATGAGCCTGCCGCTGCGCCTGGGCGAAGTGGCTCGGGCCTGGGTGATCGGGCAGCGAACAGCGGTTTCTTTCACCAGAGCGTTGAGTTCCATCGTTGTTGATCGAATGCTGGATCTGGCGGCTGTCCTGTTGATGTTCGCCGCCTTTGCCGTGGTGCTGCCCATGCCGCCCGAGCTGGCCAGCGCCGCCTGGGCGGCCAGCATCGCGCTGGTGATCGTGGTGGTTGCGTTTGGCGTGGCGATCTGGCAATCGCCGCGGGTCGAAATCCTGATGCGGTCCGTCATGAAGCGCATTCCCCGTCTGCACGCCGACCGTTGGGTGGGCCGCTTTCACGAGTTGTGTGACAGCTTTCGCGCAATCGGCGACCGGCGCCGGCTTGCGGCGGTGCTGGCGAATACGGCGCTCCTGTGGGTGTTTGCAACGCTGCTTGCATTCTTCGCCCAGGCTGCTTTCATGCCGCCCCGGCTGGATCAGGCCGGCCTGGTGCTGATCGCATCCAACCTCGGCGGCGCGGCGCCCAGCGCGCCCGGCGGGCTTGGTCTGTTACAAGGCGCTGCGAAGCTTGCGCTGGTCGGCCCATTTGGGATCGATGAAAACCTGGCGGTCACCTTCATCTTCGTCTGGTCTCTATCGCAACAGCTCTCGCTGATCGTGTTGGGCGTTATAGGCCTGGGCCGGGTCGGCCTGTCGCTGAAAGAGACGGTGGGCGCCGGCCAGCAGGCGGCCTAAGCGGCGAAGCATGCGCATCCTTCACGCTTTGACCTATTTCAGTCCGCACATCAGCGGATTGACCATTTACGTTGAGCGCCTGGCCCGGGGTCTGGTCCGGGCCGGCCACGAGGTCACCGTCCTGACCTCGCAGTTTGACTCCGCCCTGCCGCGGGAGGAGACCGTCGATGGCGTCCGGATCGTGCGCGTGCCGGTTGTGGCTCGATTGAGCAAGGGCGTGATCATGCCGACCGTGGGTCAGGTGGCGAGCCGGCTCATGAGCGAGCATGATCTCGTGCATCTTCATCTGCCTCAGTTTGATGGGGCAGGCCTGGCGCTGCGCGCAAAATTGGCCCGCCGGCCTGTAACGCTGACGTATCACTGCGACATCGAGCTGCCTCGTGGCGCCCTGAACGCGGTGGCCCAACCCGCGATTCACCTGGCCAATCACATCGCTGCGCGCTGGACTGACAGGCTGGTCGCCTATACCGACGATTATGCGAAACATTCGCCGTTTCTGTCGCGCTATCTGCTCAAGCTCAAGGTTATCCCGCCTCCGGTTGAGATCGCCGAGCCCTCTGCGGCCGATTTGGCCGCGTTCCGCGCAAAGTGGCGCCTCGATGGCGCTCCAGTGATTGGGATGGTGGCCCGCCTGGCCACTGAAAAAGGAGTCGAGGTGCTGGTCAATGCACTTGAGATTGTGCGTCACACGCGGCCAGACGCGCGAGTGCTTTTTGCCGGACCGTATCGAAACGTACTTGGCGAGGCCGGGTATGCCCGCAGACTGCAGCCGCACTTTGACGCGCTTGGCCCGGCCTGGACGTTTACGGGATCGTTGCGCGGGTCCGAGTTGGCCGCGTTTTTTGCCTCGCTCGACGTGCATATCCTGCCGAGCCTCAACTCAACAGAGTCGTTTGGTCTCGTCCAGGTCGAAGCCATGTTGAGCGGGACGCCCTGTGTGTGCAGCGACCTGCCTGGCGTGCGCGTGTCGGTGCGCGAGACAGGAATGGGCGAAGTGTTTCCGATCGGCGATGCCGCCGCGCTCGCTGGCGCGATTGAGCGGGTGATCGCGAATCGAGACCACTATGTGCGCCCGCGGACCGAAATCGCCGCGCGCTACAGCACGGACCGATCGGTGGTCGAGTATGTTGCCCTATACCAGGACTTGATCGCCCGCCGGGCGCGCAGATAGGTCGTGCTGCTATTCTGAGCGCAGGGCAAGCCTGTGCGCCGTCACTGAGATGCTGTGCCGAATTGGATTACACTTCTTTTTCTGCGGCTGACGCCGCGCTGGAGTGACTCGAAGTGAACGAACCCACATCTCAACAACCCAACGACCGCCCCGAACCGTCGATCAACGGCGATGGCGCACGGGGAGAGCGCAGCCGTGGCGGCCAGCCTGGCTGGTTCCTATTCGGCGCCTTGGTCGGCGCGGTGGCCATGGCTGGCGCGATGACTTTGCTGTCCGCCGATCGCGCGCCGGCACTTGATCTGGCTGCGGTTCGGCAGGCGGCCCGCGAAGGCGCGGCCGAAGCGATCAGCGGCGCTCAGCCAATCGGCCCGCTGGCGCCTGCCGCGCCAGCGGCCGCCCAACCGCAGGCTCAGCAGGCAGCCGCGCCGGGTGCCGCGGCCATCGCCGACAGCATCGTTGTGCGCGTCGCCAACGTTCTTGGCAAGGCAGAAGCGCCGGTCACGGTGGTCGAGTACAGCGACTTTCAATGCCCCTATTGCCTCCGGCACTTCAACGAGACCCAAGCCCGGCTCATATCTGATTATGTGAACACCGGCAAGGTTAAGATACTTTTCAAAAACTTCCCCATCCCCGAGCTGCACCCCCAGGCTATCCAGGCAGCCGTTGCGGCTGAGTGCGCCGCTGATCAGGGCAAGTTCTGGGTCTATCACGACACGTTGTTTCAGCGCTTTGGCGCCAAGACGATTGACTATTCACTGGCAGGGCTGACCAGCTATGCGGTTGGGTTCCAGCTTGATCGCGACAAATTCGACGCCTGTCTGAAGGACGAGAAGATCACCGCCCGGATAAACGCCGATCGCCAGGAAGGCAATCGCCTTGGCGTGCGCGGCACACCGACTTTCTTTATCAATGGCCAGCAGCTTGTCGGGGCGCAGCCCTTCGAGGCCTTCAAGGCCGCGATTGACGCGGCTCTTGCCGGACGCAACTAAAGCGGATGAACGAGACCATTCTGGTCGTCGACGACGAGAAGAACATCGTCGATCTGATTGAGATCTACGCCCGCCAGCAGGGCTATTCGTCCCTGCGCGCGCATGATGGCCGAACAGGACTGGATTTGGTCGAGTCGGCCGCCCCAGATCTTGTCGTGCTTGATCTCATGTTGCCTGTGTTGGACGGCTGGGAAGTCTGCCGCCAGATCCGCGCGAAGTCCGACCTCCCCATCATCATGTTGACCGCCCGCGACGACGACGTCGACAAGATCGTCGGGCTCGAGCTTGGGGCCGACGACTACATGACAAAGCCGTTCAATCCGCGCGAGTTGATGGCCCGGATCAAGGCGATTCTGCGGCGGCGCGAGGGCGGCGCCCCAAAACCTCCGGAAGGCGCCGTTGGGGCCGTCATTCGGGCCCAGCAACTGGTTGTCGATCCCGCCCGGCGCGAAGTACGGGTGGCCGGAACTGAAGTCAAACTGAGGGCAAAGGAATTCGATCTGCTTTTGTCCCTGCTCGAGCATAAGGGCATTGTGCTGACCCGCGAGAAACTGCTCGAGGTCGTGTGGGGGTTTGATTTCGCGGGCGAAACGCGCACGGTTGATGTGCATGTCGCGCAGTTGCGCAAGCGCATCAACGGCAGCGGGGTCGAAATTGAAACCGTGTTTGGCGTGGGCTATAAGCTCCGCGCATGACGGCGCAACGCGCGATGTCATTGCGGGTCCGGCTCTTCCTGTCGCATAGCCTGGTGATCGCCGTCAGCCTGGCGATTCTGGCCCTGATCCTGGGGCTTGTGCTGACCGACTTCCAGACCCGCCTGGCGCGGGTGCGTCTGTCAACGATTGCCTCTGAGCTTGTGCTTGCAAATCGACGTCCGGTCAACGCCGCCCAGCAGGATTCGGCTGACCGCTTTTTCGAGCGGGTCGCCCGCCTGGCCAACCAGCGCGGTTTGCGCGCGTTCTGGCTGGACGATGACGGCACGATTCTGTCCGACAGCCTGCCTGGCCAGCGCGCAACGCTTGGAGTTCAGCGCCTTGAGGTGATCCGCCCGCCCCCGGCGTCGGCGGCTGACACAGATATCATCGCGATTGGCGAATTTCGAGATGCGCGAGACCGGGTCTGGGAGTATGTCGTCGCGAAGATTCGCCCGGATATCCTGAAGTCTGATCTGATCGCCTTCGCCCGCCCGGTGCCAGTGGCAACCCTGACCCTGTTTGACGTGATTGAGGAGAACCTCTTTCGGCGGATCGTGATCTCGGGTTTGATCGCGCTCGTCGTCGCCGGGGTCATCGCAGCGTTGGTTGCGCGCTCGATCGCCCGGCCGATCCAAAAGGTAGCGCTTGGCGCGGCCGCCATCGCCCAGGGACACTACGACCAGCGCGTGGCGGTGACCGGCCCGGCCGAGGTGGTTGAGCTGGCCAACGACTTCAACCAGATGGCCGAACGCGTGCAGTCGGCGCAGCAACGCGAACGGGACTTTGTGGCCAATGTGTCGCATGAGCTCAAGACGCCGCTGACCTCGATCCAGGGGTTTGCCCAGGCGATCCGGGACGGCGCGATCACCGACGCGGCCACCACCCAAAATGCCGGCCAGGTCATTTTCGATGAGGCTGAGCGCTTGCGCCGGCTCGTGACGGGCTTGCTGGACTCGTCGCGCCTGGAGGCCGGCGAAGCGTCCCTGCGCCGGGATTCGGTCGGTTTGAACGATATTGCGCGGGCGACCCTGCCCAAGTTCGAATTGCGGGCCGACACGGGCGGAGTGACTTTGCGCGGGCAGTACGGCGAGTTGCCGGCCATCCTGGCCGACGGTGACCGCTTGTCCCAGGTGCTGGTCAATCTGATCGACAACGCGCTAAAACATACCCCGCGAGGCGGACAGGTTCTCGTTGAGACGGCCGCCCGCCGCGATCCGCGCGGCCAGCGCGCGGGTGTTGAGGTCGTGGTCTCGGATACGGGGCGCGGCATTCCGGCCGCCGACTTGGCGCGCCTGTTCGAGCGCTTCTATCAGGTTGACAAGGCCCGGGCGCAGACCCAGCCGGGCAGCGTTGGACTCGGCCTTTCAATCGTCAAACAGATTGTCGACGCCCACGGCGGACGAATCACCCTTCAGAGCGCCCCCGGAATCGGCACGCGCGTGGCGGTGTGGCTGCCCACCGGTCTGCGTGATGACCTGCGGGCGGTACAATCGGCACAGGCTTGATCAGAGCACTTGATATCCGGGAACTGGGCGCCGCGCAGCGACTGTGCGTGTCGGGCCGCATGCTGGCCTTTGAACTTGCAGCCGTCGACGGCCTTCAGCCCATGCGCGAAATCGTCCGGGCATACGTATCGGGCAACGGCGACGCCGCCTCGGCGATCGTCATGCACGAGGACGGCGAGCACGGCGCGCTCACCGCGTTGTCGGTGATGCGCATCTTTCAGCACGTCCAGAATGGGGATGAGCGGGTTGGCCTTGCCACGCTGGAGTTCATCGCGCCCGCTCCCGACACCAGTGCTCGCTTTGAGGCCTGGACGGCCCTGGCCGAGAGCCAGTCCTTGATCGCCGCAGGGCGGGGCGCACGGCATACCCTGGCCGAGGCGCCCGAAGAGAGCCAGGAAGTCGACGCGCTTCTGGCCGCAGGTTTCAGCCCGTGGATGCACCAGGACGCGCTGAAGATGGCGGGCGCGCTGCCCGCCAGCGCGCCGGAGCAAGCGCCCTGGCTGCGCGAAATGTCGGGTGACGCTGATGAGGCGTCCGCGCGCTGGCTCAGCGCCCGGATCGTGCCCAAGCCATTGCAGCGGGCGGGCGCCCACTACGACCTCATCCGACTGGCCCATCGCCCGACGATCTCCTACCTGGCCGCCTCCGAAGGCGAAACCCAGGGCTGGATCGCCGTATACGCCGGAAAACGAGCGTTCTCGATCCGGACGCTCTTTCGTCCCGAGGCCGAGGCCCTCCTCCGGCCATCGATTGAATTCGTCATCGCGCGCCTGCGCCGGCGCGCCCAACGCCCAATCTACTGTGTCGTCCCCAGCTTCGCGAGTTGGCAGCTTCCGGCACTCGACGCGACTGGCTTCGTCCACGTAGCCTCCAACGTGCTCCTGATTCGGACAAATCTCGCCACGGTCCGCCAGCCCGTCTGGTCGGTCGAGCTCGCCACCGCCCAGCAAAAAGCCGCCGCGCGACACAACGTTGACACCCCCAATCGTTACGCAACCACCCATGACCAATCCAGCCAGTAAGATTACCGACGATCTGGACGACCTGCTCAAGGTCCTGCCCGGATCGATCACCGGCGCGCTTCGCGGCGTTGGCCGCTTTGATGAACTCATCGAGATCGTGATGGATCTGGGCCGGGCGCCTGAATCGCGCTATGCCAGCGTTGCGGATCCCTCCCAGGCCGAAACCATCCTCCGCCAGGAAGAGGTCTCGCTCGACGACCTGGAGTTTGTCGTCGGGCGGATCGGCGACTTCGACACCGACAATCGGGCTGGGATCACCCGCACGCTCCACCGCATCTCGGGGATCAAGAATCGGCGCGGCGCAGTGGTCGGGCTGACCTGTCGGGTGGGCCGCGCGGTTTACGGCACCCTGGGCATCATTGCGGACTTCATCGCCAGCGGCAAAAGCATTCTCCTGTTGGGGCGCCCCGGCATCGGCAAGACGACGATGTTGCGCGAGGCCGCCCGCGTGCTGGCTGATGCCAAGCGGGTCGTCATCGTCGACACCTCCAATGAAATCGGCGGGGACGGCGACATACCGCACCCGGCGGTCGGACGGGCCCGCCGGATGCAGGTGGCCAAGCCCAGCCTGCAGCACGAGGTCATGATTGAGGCGGTCGAAAACCACAATCCGCAGGTTATCGTCATCGATGAGATCGGGCGGGCCCTGGAGGCCGAGGCGGCCCGCACGATTGCAGAGCGCGGCGTGCAGCTTATTGGGACCGCCCACGGGCAGACACTCGAGAACCTCATGTCGAACCCGACCCTCAGTGATCTGATCGGCGGGATCGAGAGCGTGACCCTGTCGGACGAGGAAGCCCGGCGGCGTGGCACGCAGAAAACCGTGCTCGAGCGCCGCGCGCCGCCGACCTTCGATGTGCTGATCGAGATTCACGCCCGCAATCGCCTCATCGTCCATCCCAGCGTGGCCGACGCCGTGGACGCCATTCTGCGCGGTCGCGTCCCGGTCACCGAGCTGCGTTATATCGATGCAGCAGGCGCGGTTCAGGTTGAGCGCACGCGACCCGTTGCGACCCCAGTCCATGAATTTGGCGCGCGCCAGCAAGGCAATGACTTTGGTCCCCGCCAGCGCGGCGGCGACTTCGAGCAACGCCCGCGCGGAGGCGACGTCGACCCGCGCCAACGCAGCCCTGACCGAGCGGTTCTGCCGCCCGCCTGGCTGGCCCCGGTCGGGCAGCCGGCCGATATGCGCCCGGCGGACACACGCGCCATCCAGCAACCCCGGATGGCTTCGCTTATCAATGGCGACGAGCCTGACGAACCGGAGCGCGAGGAGCGGGCCGACAAACGCCTGCAACTCTTTGCGTTTGGCATTGCCCGCAATCGGCTCGTTCAGGCTGTGCGCCAGATGGGTGTTCCCGCCGATGTCGTCGACAGCATTGATGATGCCGACGTGCTGATCACGTCAAAGGCCTATTACCGCCAGCGCGCAAAGATCGTCGCCGACGCGGAATCGCGAAACGTCCCGATCTACGTCTTGCGCTCGAACTCGCAAGCCCAGATGGACTCTTGCCTGGTCGAGCTCTTCAACGTCGGGTCGAATGGTGTGTTCTCATCGGTCGACGCCGCCATGACCGAGGCCGAGGAAGCCATCCAGCGCGTGCTGGCTGGCGATCGGCTGGTGGACCTCAGCCCGCAGAACTCGTATATCCGGCGAAAGCAGCACGAGCGCATCCGGTCCTCTAATCTGATCTCGCACTCGTACGGTCGCGAGCCCGGCCGCCGGGTCCGCGTCTTTCGCGACTGATCGTTGCAGGATCACGCCATGTTCATCACACTCGAAGGCTTGGATGGCAGCGGCAAAACCACCCAGTTTCAGCCTCTGGTGTCCTGGATCGAGGGCCGCGGCCATGCGGTCCTGGCCCTGCGCGAGCCGGGCGGCACCGCGATCGGCGAGCGGATCCGAGAGGTGCTGCACGACCACCGCCATACAGACATGGATGCCCGGGCGGAGCTGATGTTGTATTGCGCGTCCCGGGCCCAACTCATGTCGGCCCGCATCCTGCCCCACCTCGAGCGGGGCGGCGTTGTGGTGTGCGATCGTTTTGCAGATTCAACCCTCGCCTATCAGGGCTATGGCCGCGGGCTCGACGTGGGGTTTCTGCGCGAGCTGCTCGGGTTTGTCACCCGCGGGCGCTGGCCGGATCTGACCCTGTATTTCGATATCGATGCGAGCGCATCCCTGGCCCGGCGAGCGCAGGGCGGTGAGTGGAACCGAATGGATGCCGAAAGCGAGGCCTTTTACCGGCGAGTGCAGGCCGGCTATGCGTCACTGATCGCAGCTGAGCCTGCGCGCTGGGCGCGGGTGGACGCAACCCAATCGCCCGAAGCCGTCCGGGTCGATTTGATTGGTTGTGTCTCGCGAGCGTTGGACGGTTATTTCAAGTCATCATCGCGTGGCAAAGCCACGCGATGATGACTTGGTTACGGTTCCAGACCGCAGGCGACCGGCAGCGTGACCGTCCAGATGTTGCGGTCGCGGGCGCTGAGAAAGACGATCCGCCGACCGTCGGGCGAGACATCCCAATCGCCGCTGGCGATCTTGAACGGGCCGTCGGCAACCGGCGCAATCAATCGTTCGGCCTTTAGCGTCGAAACGTCGAGCCGCCACAACTCATTTGAGGGCGCGCTCGCTTCGAGCGGCACATACAAAAGCCGGGTTGCGTCGCACCACTTGTTGGCCCCAAAGAAGTTCAATCGCTGCGGTGGCGCGGCGCTTCCGTCCAGAGAAAGCAGAAATACGCCGTTGTCGGCGAGGGTCTGCGCCTGGGCGATGAGCAGGATCCCCCGCTTGCCGTCCGGGGACAGCGTGGTGCCGCGCGAGCGTTCAACCTCAAGCACATCGATGAACTTGCCATCGGCCAGATTTAGAATGCTGAGCTTTGTCTTCGGTTCGTTGCGGTTGGACTTTCCTGCGATCAACAGCCGGCCCGAGTCGGGCATCCAGGCCTGCAAACCGCCGCCGTAACGCGTGGCGACGAGCTTCGGGCTGCTGCCATCGGCGTTGGCGACATACATGTCGTTGCGCCGGACGTCGAAGTTGCCGAAATCCTCGCCTACCGTCCAGGCGATGCGCTTGGCGTCTGGCGAGAAGCTCACCCGTCTTCCGTCGTTGGGTATCGTCCATTTGACGCCGTCGGCGATGCGCTCCACGACAGTTCGGCCGTTTTCGAGATTGACCGCCAGGCTCAGGTCCGCGCTGAAAGGTCCGAGGTGGCGGAAGGCGAGGGCGGGAGCCGAGAGCGGGGCTGTGATTGGCACCGCATAGATGCCGGTGACCGCGTCGCGGGAGGGTCTATCCAGAAACAGGATCCGGGCGCTGTCGGGCGAGAAGGAGGGCTGGACGCAGCAGCCCCCCTGGGTGATCTGCTCAAAACGCGGTGCCGGCCGGGGCGTGGCCGTCGGAACCGGGGTGGGCGTCAGCGGCCGGGCCTGGGTCAATGTCGGCGGAACGCTGGTCGCGGTCGGCGCGATCGTTGGTGGCGGCGGAGGCAGGGTTGCGGATGGCGTCGCGGTGTTTGGCGCGCACGAAGACAGCGCGAGTGCTGCCGCGAGCACTGCGGCGGGAATCGACTGGAAGCGCATCATCGCCAATCCTGGGGCCAGGTGCGCGGGAACTCGTTGATCATCGGGCCGCCGAAAACAATATCGGGTTGGTCGAAGATGCTTTGCCATTGGCGGGGGTTATCAAGATTTCGTTGATAGCCACGCCCAAATGATCCGGAAAGCGCCAGCGCGTCCCAATCGGCATCGATCAGGTTTGACGGGTTGAAAGCCTTGCCAGAGGTCTTGTCGCGAATCTCGAGATGCAGATGCGGCCGCGAGGTGCAGGTGAGGTCGGGGTCGCCGGTCAGCGCGATCGGTTGTCCCCGCTTGACCGGCTGTCCCGGGGTAAGCTTCGGCGCTTCGAGCAGGTGGCCATACAGGGTGACGTAGCCGTTGGATTGCTCAATCAATAGGTTATGCGGGCCGGAGCCGTGCCACGCCGCATCTACATACCTGACGGTGCCATCGCCGATCGAGACGATCTGGGTGCCGCACTTGGCGGAGAAATCAATCCCAAAATGAATGCCCTGTCCCGCTCCATACCATTCGCGCCGCCGGACAAACGCGCCGGTCGTATTGCCATAGCCTTGACCGACAAGCCAGGTTGACGGGCCCGGCGGAACGGCAAACGGCAGGCCAAACGGGCGATCGGCTGCCGTTGCGGCGGTGGGGCCGCTGAGGAGCATTGACACGGCCATTGCGCCTGCAATTACGCGGTTCCGTATGGACAATCGGTTCATGGGCGCTGATTTTAGTCAGACCCCGGCGTTTCGACGCAGTCGCGGCGTCACTTATATGGCTGGCTCTCAGGCTTTGGGATGCCTACGCCCCGAGCCGCGCGCGCAGACTGTCGGCTGCCGCGCGCGCATCTTCAGCAAAGGTCATTCGCCTCGAAGCGTAGAGGACATACCGGTCGACGACGAAGATCGAGCCCGGCCCAGCGAGCGCGCGAGCCGCGGTGATGTCCAGCCCGTCAGCATGTTGATACAGCGCGATTCCATTGGGGTTAAGCCGGCGCGCTTCGGCCGCATCGGCGCTCCGGCTTGCCGCAATCGTGTAACCCTGCCATACCGCTGTAAGCGCCGCCGGCGCGCCGTCGAAGAACGCCAGGACACCCTGTCCGCCCCGATCGAAATCGACGAGCGCCTGCGCCGCCGCCTCCGACATCCCAGCCCGCCCGGTGACAGCGCTGCCCTTGTATTGGTAGAAGGCCGCCCGGGCCGACAGCGCGCCCTCGCTGGCGTCATCCAGGCGCAGGTCGATGATGAGCGGTGTGCCATCCGGGATCAGCCGCACGATGCGCTCGAGGGCGATCATGCCCGAGCCGCCCTCGGCGAGGAAATACACCGGCCGGATCTGATAGGCGCACACCAGGTCGGCCGTCGCTTCGATAATGGCGCGCGCAAATGGAAGCATCGGCTCGTCGGCCGGCTGGACCGGCAACGGGGTATCGGCGATGACGATGTCCAGGCTGAGGCAAAGGCTGGTCTGGCGCTCGCGCTGGGCGGCGCGGATGCGTTGCTGAAATGAGTTCATTGGCCCGATCATAGCGGAGGCGGCCTGACTAACGCAACAAGACGATATCGTCGACAAATCGTCCGCCACTGCTGGTGGTGGCAATCAGGCGTACCCCCGTGGCCGGGTCATACAGGCCAAACCCGACCCGGTCGGCGGTGGACAGGCCGTTGACTCGTTGGGTGATCACGATCTCCTCGCCGGCCAGCCACACCGGCGCCGCCGGCTTCACCGGCACGTCAACCTGGGCGATGATCTGTCCGGCCGCGTCATAGCCGTGCAAAAACAGGGTGAGATTCTGGCCGGGCTCGCCAATCGCCCGCAGGACAAGCCGCGCGTCATCGCCGGAGATATTGGCCTGCTCGAGCTCGGCCCAGGGCGCGAAGACCGCCAGCGGGGGAGCCGCCCCGGCTCGTGGCGGCATGCTGGTCCGCAGGCGGATCTCGCCAACCGGGACGCTGACCGCGGAGGACCCAACAACGGCGACCGCCGCATAGGGCGCCCTTGGGCGATGCCAACTGACAAACACCGCGGCCAATGTCGGCTCGCTGCCGCGTTCGGCGGTCAACGGCACATCGACCGTGTCCTCATACACTGCGTCCACGTCCCAATACCGAGTACTGAGTTTGCCGCCCAACGGCGGCCGATCTTCACGTCCCAGGCGAACCCCGCGGGCGTCGATCGCTTCGATCAGACGGACGTAGCCATCGTCGATGGGTCGGGTCGCGCGCCAGATCAATGTGATCCGCACGGGTTCGCCCGCTGCGATTCGACTTTGGGCCACCCTGGCCTGGACCAATTCAATCCCATTGTCGAAACGCACGCGCCCACCAGCCGGAAGCCCGTTCACGCGTGCGGCGTCCAACGGTTGCGGAATTTCGTAGGCCGGAATCAGCACCGTCCAGGGCGTCGTGAGGGCGAGGATCAGGCCGAGCGTACTGAGGGCTGCGGTGGCGGGCAGACTCAATCGCCGCGGGAACCAGGCCAGCACGCCCAATGCGCACAGGATCGCGGACGATGAGGCTGCCGGCGCGAGAAAGCGGGCCGACTCGCTGAAGGAATATGACCGCATCCAGACAACAAAGGCGAGGAGAGCACCGAGCCACGCGAAACCAAGCAGGCTTGCGTTAGGATGCGCCTGGCGTCGCAGCAGCGCAAGTCCCAGGCCCGCGATGGCGAGGCCGGCGCCGACCTCCATGAGCTGGTCAAAGACGGTCGGAAAGCCGATGCCGAATCCAAACGATCCCCACACGGTTGGCAGTATGGGTCGTAGACCCGTCAGAATTTGGGTCAGCGACAGCGGCGTGTCTCGAAGGCCAAAAGCGGTTAGTTGCTGGAACTGATTCAATGCCAGCGGATGGCCATAGGTAAAGGTATTGAAGACCAAATACCATCCCGCCGCGGCAGCAAACCCGGCCGCGGTCCAGACGCACATCTTGAATAGCTGGCGGGCCGTCGCAGGCCCGATGGGTCGGAGCGCGCAGGATCGCATGATCAAGGCGATGCCGGCCGGCATGAGTATCGACAGACCGTTGAGCTTGGCGAGCATCGAGAGGCCGCACGCGGCCCCAAGCGCGAGGAGCACCCGCGGCTTCGGGGCCGATCGACTCGCTACGATCCGCACCGCAAGCCACACCACCAGCGCGCCTCCGGCCGCAACGGCAATGTCGTTGCTGAGGACGGCGCTCATGTGAATGAACTTCGGATTGAAGGCCACCAGCGCGGTGGCGAGCAGCGTGACATCGGCCCGTCGAAAGAGGAGCCAGGCGGTCGATGCAGTCAACGCGACGACAAGCGCGCCAAACAACGCGCTCACCTCGCGCCCGATCCGCAGCGCAAGAACGGATCCGCTGGGCGCAACTACTTGGCGTGTGGCGGCGACCGGTCGCGCTGCCATGTGAAAACCATCTCCCAAGTCCGGAGCCTGTTCGTAAACCAGGTCGAAGTCGCTGCGATCGAAGGAGTTCATCGCAGCACCCGCAACCGCGTGATAAAGGGGAGGCTGGTAAGCCTCGTGACTGGGCGCGTGGTTGAGGTCAGGGATGGACCCGTGGTCGGCAAACCAACTCGCGGTCAAAAAATGAGAGAACTCGTCCACGCCCTCGAACGCCGGAAAGGCGATGTTGTAAACCGCGCATAGACCCACGAAAAGCAACACGAAGGCGCAAATGAGGGCGCGCGGGTAGGCGCTGCCATGCTCGGGGCTGGCCGAAGTCTCCGACCGCACTGAGTGCATACCTGGGAGGGAATCGGAAACTGTCGCGATCATGATCGCGAGTCCGGTCCCGTCCTGCGCCGCAGCGCCGGCATCCCGCGTTGGTAAATCCACCACTCGACCAGCAAGGCCACCAGGGCGAGCGCCGCCAGAAACGGCCAGATCTCGCGCTGCGACAGCTGGACCTGCAGACCGTTGGCGTCTGTCGCCGTGCCCGCCGCGCGGAGCGCCACTTCGGGGTCAGGCACGATGGCCGATTCTCGCGCGTCCAGAAAATTAACGGCGAAGAGGCCACTTGCGGCGCCGAGCGCGTAGGAATACATCCCGGGCAGCCCTGTCGCGCCATATCCGCGCGCATCGACGGTCTGGCGCGCGCCCGCCGGATTCACCACCGAAGCGCCAACAGGCAGCGCAAGCGCCTCGCCCGGGCGGGCCGAAATCGGAACATCCAGGCCGCGCAGAGGGGCCAGCCATTCGACCGTGTTGGCGATGAGCACGGGGAACGCGATCTGCAGAGGCAGATCGCTCCGGCGCAGATCGAATGGCAGGATCGCCAAACGTTCGAACTCGGGGGTCCGGCCTTCCGCCGCGGGTGATTCGCCCGCCAGCATGAGCGGCCCGCCCTGTGCGTTGACGACCGGAAGCAACCAGCCCGGGCCGGCGACGCGCCTGGCGTCCAACACGTTGATACCGCGCCAGTCCACCGCCAGCAGAGTGGGGTGTTGCGCGGCATCGACAAACCCGGTCGCGCTGAAAACGGCCCCCAGGCTGAATACCGGCGTGTCAGCAATCGGGTTGACAAACAGCGCGTGCGAGCGCGCTGGAAGGGTGGCCGAGATGCCATCCACGACGATAAGGTCATATGGTTGGGCAAAATCAATCGGCATGCTAATCGCGCGTGTGACTTGCAGGTTTGGCAGCGCGCCGAGGGCTTGCTCGAGAAAGCGATTGCCGCGCGAGAGCAACAAGGCCCGACGCGGCGCGGGCGCGGCGTTGACGGCCCAGGCCATGTCGTCGGCGCTCAGAACATTTGACTCGGCCGGCGCCACCCGGTCAATCGATGCGCGCACGTATGCGGCGGCGGGGTCAATCCCGTTTACGGTCCATTGGGCCGACTGACCGGCCGCGATTTGCAGTTCGCGCGCGTCGAGGAGGCTTGTGGCCGTGCCATTGGCAGTGCCCGCGCGGAGCGACAGCAGTACCGTCGCGTCCTGGCTGCCATGGTTGGTCACCCGGGCGAGCGCCGACGCGCCGCGCACAGTCTGGCGCAGCGCAAATGCGCTGATGGCGATGTTGGCCCCCGCCCCGCCCACCGGCCGGAATTGGGCCGGATCTGCCTGGGCCTTGAGATCGTCGCTGTTGGCCCCATCCCCGATGATGACAATGCTGGTCGATGGCGTGCGCAACGCACCCGCCAAAGACAACGCCGCGCTCCAATTCGCTGGGGCGAGGCTTGTTCTCGCCTGCTCAAGCGCGGCGTACAGATCGGCCCGGCTCGAAGTGAGCGGGGTGAGCGCGCGCGGCGAGCCGTCGACCAGAATGATCGTCATCTCGTCGGTCGTTCCCAGTCCGTCGATCAGCCCGCGGACCCCGCGCCGGGCGGCTTCGAATCGGGAGGGCGCGACGTCGGTGGCCTCCATCGAGGCCGACGCGTCGAGCAGCACGATGGCCCGCCCGGTGAGCCCGGCCGGCGCCAAAGCGTACGGGCGGGTCAGGGCAAAGACAAGAAAAGCGAGGGTGAGCAACTGCAAAAGCAAAAGGATGTTCGGGCGCAGGCGCTGCCACAGCGCATTCGCCTCGCGGTCCATTACGGTTTGGCGCCAGAGCAGGGTGCTGCTGACCCGCTGCTCGCGCCGCCGCAGCCGAAGAAGATAAAGCAGCACGATCGGGATCGCCAACAACGCCAGCGCGAGCCCGATCGGATTCAGGGCGTTCACGCCAGCCATCCCTGGCGGCGCAGATCGCCCAACACAATTTGCTCGATGGAGGTCGAGGTGTCAACGAGGTGGTAGCGCCCGCCCCGGCGCATGACCTGATTCCGAATCTCGGCCGTGAAGGCCGCCAGGCGCTCGCGATAGCGGGACAGTACGGCCGGGTCCAGGCTGACATCCTGCATTTCCGCGGACTCGATATCGCGCAAGCGCAGGTCACCGGCGATCCCCGGTTCGAGCTCGTCCGGGCACAACGTATGCAAAACAGATACGTCCAACCCCGCGCCGCCAAGCGCGTTCAGACCTTCGAGGTAGCCCGCCGGATCCAGCATGTCGGAGACCAGATAGCACAGCCCGGGCCGGGCGGCGGCCGCATGCCGGCGCAGCCACTCGTTCAAGTTGGCCCGCGTATCGGGCGGGCTGCCGGCCTCACGCTCGGCCAGGCGGATCAATTCGCTCATCCCGCCCAGGCCCCGCCGCGGCCCGCAGCGCGCGCGCGAGCTGGTCTCGAAAATCACCCGATCGCCGCTCGAGAGCGCGACACAGCCGATCGCCAAAGCAATCTCGGCCGCCCGCCGCCACTTTAAGGACTCGGACTCGCCCTCAGCAACCCAACGCATGGACCCGCTCGCGTCGAGCAGGATGGTGACCGTGGCATCTTCTTCGTCCTCGAAGAGTTTGATGAAGGTCTTGCCATGCCGGGCCAGGATATTCCAATCCAGCCGGCGCGGGTCATCCCCGGGCGTATAGGCGCGATAGTCGGCAAATTCCACGGATCGACCGCGTTTTTTGCTTGGGCGTTCGCCGGTGTAAACACCCCGTATGCGGCGCGGCGCATCGAGGCGAAGCCGGTTGAGCGAACGCAGAAAAGCTTCCGAGAGCACGCGCCGAATTGTAGCTGTGCGACTTTGCAGGCGCCAGATTTTTCTTTTGAAGGGATATCCCCGGCTCCGCCGGGGATATCCCTTCAAAAAAATGGAGTCGACCCGAGGGGCGCCGCCTACTTCAGCCGCAGACGGGCCGCCGCGGCATGCGCGCTCATCCCCTCGGCTTCAGCCAGCTTGATCGCGACGGGCGCAAGGCCGCGGGCGGTGCCCTCGTCCAGGGCAATGACGTTCATCACCCGCATGAAGTCCATGACATTGCAAGGCGGGGTGAAGCGGGCCGTGCCACCGGTGGGCATGACATGGCTCGGGCCGGCGCAGTAATCGCCCAAAACCTCATACGAGTGCTCGCCCATGAAAACACCGCCGGCATGGCGCACGCCGTCCAGCCACGCCCACGGCTCGCGCACCGAAA
>JBDSIP010000121.1:0-3485 GCA_039917915.1 Thermoflexales bacterium | reverse complement strand
CCACGCGTCGTCGAGCGGCCAGCCCTGCGTGTGGATCACTCGCCCTGGCTGATGCTGCTCGGAAGGAACGTCCCACAACTCCTTGATTCCAATACCGTAAACCTGCGGACCGCTCTCCTTGCGTAGGTCGAACATCCGCGTCAGTTCCTTGGTCAGGTGCCCGCGCGCGCCTTCCGCCATGAAGGTATAGCGCGCGTGTATTTCCATTCCGGGCTGCCAGTCGGACTTGCGAGTACCGTCCCGCGAGATCCCCATGTCGCCGGTCGCGACGCCCTTCACCGAACCATCATCGTTGAAAAGTATCTCAGCCGCCGCAAAGCCCGGAAATATCTCGACTCCCAGCTCCTCTGCCTGCCCGGCAAGCCACCGGCAGAGATTGCCGAGGCTCACGGTGTAGGTCCCTTTATTGTCGAGAAAAGACGGCATCATCACGTGCGGAAGATTATATTTACGCTTCTTCGTCAGCACCCAGTGGAGGTTCTGCGTAACCGGCACCGTCAGCGGCGAGCCCTTGTCTCCCCAGTCGGGAATGAGCTCATCGAGCGCAATCGGATCGACGACCGCCCCCGACAGGATATGCGCACCGATCTCGCTCCCTTTCTCGAGGATGCAGACTGCGACTTCTTTGCCCGATTCAGCCGCAAGTTGCTTAAGGCGGATAGCCGATGCCAGTCCCGCAGGTCCGCCGCCGACGATGACGACGTCATATTCCATCGATTCGCGTTCGCTCACCGTTTGTGCTCCGTGGCATGTGCTTCCCTGCCCTGCCAATTCCTTGACCCCACCGTCAATGGGCGAGAGAAGGGGCGATGGGCCAAGGCGCAGACCAACTTACGCAGAAGGAAGCGGGCAAACTGCTGCAATGGTGGCTCGATGCCGGGGTCGACACTGCAATTTCCGAGGAGCCCCGCCAGTGGCTCAAGGCAAGCGAGCGCTCGGCAGGGGTCGTTGCGGACATTGCGCCGCCCAGCCCGTCCGAGCTACCCGGCGACTATCACGGCTTCCGCAGTTGGTTGGAAACAAGCACTGGTCTACCACTCGATCGGGCCGGCGCAAGGCGCGTTCTGCCCCACGGACTTCCCGGGGCGCGGATAATGCTGCTGAGCGATGCGCCCACACGCGAGGATGCGGCGGACGGCAAGCCGATTGGCGGCGAGGCTTGGCTGCTTGCAACGCGGATGCTCGCGGCAATCCAGTTGACGCCGGAAGAGGCGTACAGCGCCTCGCTCGCCTGTTTCCACACGCCGGGCGCTAAATTACGCGATGCCGACCTTGCCCGCTGCGCCGACATCGCGCGGCACCATATCTCGTTGGTGAAGCCCGAGCGGCTGCTGTTGTTCGGCGACGGTCCCCCCCGTGCGCTCTTGGGGGACGTCTGTCTGAAAGTCCGCGGGCGCGTTCACCGGATTGAAGGGGTTCGTACGGTTGCGACCTTCCACCCCCGATGGCTGTTGCAACGGGTCGGCGACAAGGCCCTGGCGTGGCGCGACCTGTTGCTGTTGATGGAAGAAGATTGATGCTGTCCTTGATTGCGCTTCTGCTTGTCGCTCAAGAGCGTGATCCGCTTGCGCCGCTCGAAACCGCACCGACGATGGCGCAGCCGACGTCCCGACCGATTGTGTTTAGGCCGCCCCCGGTCCGGCCGGCCCCCGTCGCTCCCATTTTCCAGACCGAGCCCGCCACCGCTGCCGTCCCGCAGTCTCCTCCTCCCGTGTCCTCAGTCCCAGTCATCGTTCCAACCGATTGGGCAGGCACGTTCCAGGCAATTCGCAGCGGAAATTGGGCGGGGGCAGCCGCAGCCATCGCCGCCTTGCCTGCGAGCATCCTCAAGCCCTTGGCGAAGGCCGAACTTTACACCGCCAAAGGCTCGCCGCTCGTAGCAGTCGAAGATCTTCAAGCACTTGTCGAGGCAGCGCCCGACCTCCCTCAGGCCGAGCAGCTTGAGCGCATGGCCGCCGGTCGCGGCTCAGCGCCGATAACCGCGATTGCAATGCCCCAACGGCCGATTGTTGGGCTGGGCGCTGGTCCCCGGCGCGGGCGGCCTCGTGCCGTTGGAGGCGATGCGGTTGGCGATCAGTTGAGATTGCAGCTCGACCCTTTGTTGAAGGTCGACAGTATTGACGCCGCCGAGGCGCTGATACTTGAGAGCGCCCCGCTAATGACCCCTGAGGGCCGCGCCGAGGCCGCTCAGCGAGTCGCCTGGAGCTATTACGGACTCGGGCGCGACGCCGATGCCGTCCGTGTTGCCGAGACGGGGCGGCTGGCATCGAGCGGAGACTGGGCCACTGCGGCCTCTTGGGTATCCGGCTTGGCGTCATGGCGTCTGAGCGATTGCGCCGCTGCTGGCGCCCGGTTTCGTGAGGTGGCGAGCGGGTCCCGAGAGAGCGAATTGTCGACTGCCGCTTATTATTGGGCCGCCCGCGCCGCGCAAACCTGTCGCCAACCCAACGCCGTGGCCCCCCTGCTCAGGGCCGCCTCGCGGTCAGCTGAAAGCTTCTACGGATTGCTCGCACGTCAGACGCTGGGGATGAGCACCCGCATTAGCGGGCCCTCCCCTGCCTCGACAGTCAACGTGGAATCCCTTCCCAATGTGCGCCGGGCGGAGGCGCTGGTTGCGATCGGTGAACGGTCGTTGGCCGAAGAGGCCTTGCGCCACCAAGCCCGGATTGGACGCCCGCAGGATCAACGCGCGCTGATCGCAATCGCCCAGCGGCTCGACCTGGCCGGCGCGCAATATTGGCTCGCGACCAATGGTCAGCCCGGCGTATCAGTCGACGTCGCCGCACGTTATCCGCGTCCGCGTTGGGTCCCGCAGAACGGGTGGCGGATCGACCCGGCACTGGCTTACGGTCACATTATTCAGGAATCGAACTTTCGCGCCGGCGCCGTGAGCCAGGCGGGGGCAGTAGGTCTCATGCAGGTTCGACCCGGAACTGCCGGCGATACTGCCCGCACACGGGGTGCGGCCTACGATCGGGCCGATCTAACCGACCCCAGAGTCAACATCGACTATGGTCAAGCCTTTATTGAGTTGCTTCGCGCCAAGCCGGCGACCCAGGGTCAGCTTCCGCGCGTCATTGCGGCATACAACGCCGGTCCGCTTCCCGTTCAACGCTGGAGCGCGATCAACGACAAGGGCGATCCGTTGCTGTGGATCGAGAGCATTCCCTACTGGGAAACGCGCTATTACGTTCCCGCCGTAATGCGGAACATGTGGGTCTATCAGGGACTTGCGGGCGAGGCTCAACCATCGCTCGTCGCACTCGCGCAGCATAAATGGCCGGCCTTCCCGAAGCGCTAGTGTTCCTGTTATGTTCTGATATGATGACTGGATGCCGATCGAGTCGAACAATGGGCGTGGAGCAACGCGCAATGCCGGTCCCACCCGCTTCAATCTGAGCGAGCGGATCGCGGAAGGTGAGTGGCTCGACGCTGTGGAGGCGCTTGACGGCGTTTCCCCGCGGCGCACGACGGTGACAATCGAG
>JBDSIP010000120.1:0-5102 GCA_039917915.1 Thermoflexales bacterium | reverse complement strand
CCCTGCGCTTCGCGCGGGGATAGCGATCTCGCCGGAATGTTTTGGGAAGTCATATAGGCTATACAAACCTTGGCTAATCCTTACTCAGGCGTTTCTAACCCCGCCGACTACAATCCCGCTCAATGTTTTGGCGGACGCTGAGCGCGAATCCCCTACGATGGCCGAGCCGGGTCCGGCCGCAAGCCGCCACCGGCCACAGCCTCGATCAGGCCTATGCCCGCTGCGAGGACATCACTGCGTCACATTCCAGATCGTTCCACTTCAGCACCCGTTTTCTCCCAACCGACCGCCGGCGGGCCATCCGGGCCTTTTACGCCTTCTGCCGCACCACCGATGATCTGGTCGATGTTCCGACCATTCGATTAAGCAGCCTCGAGGAATGGCGCCTGGCGGCCCGGCGTGGATCAGGAGCCCAAACCGATCCGGTGCTGTTAGCCTGGGCCGACACGCGCGAGCGCTATGGCGTGCCCAACCGGTATGCCGAGGAACTCATCGACGGATGCGAGATGGATCTGCAGGTCAATCGCTACGAGACCTGGGAGGAGTTGCGCCGCTACTGCTATCTCGTCGCCAGCACGGTCGGCCTGATTTCGATGCGGGTGATCGGCATGCGCGGCGACGATGCGCGGCTGCTCGACGCATACGAGCCGGCTGCGATTGACCTGGGCGTGGCTCTGCAATTGACCAACATCCTGCGCGATGTGGGCGAGGACCTGCGCCGCGGCCGAATCTATCTGCCGATCGAAGACCTGCGCCGCTTCAACTACACCGAGGACGACCTGCGCGCCCACGTGCTCGATGACCGCTTCCGCGACCTGATGCGCTTCGAGGTTGCCCGGGCGCACGAACTCTATGAGCGCGGCTGGACGGGCATCCCGGCCATCAAACGCGAAGGGCGCCTGTCGGTCGCGGTGGCGGCCGAGGTGTATCGTGGCATCCTCGATGACATCACTGCCCATGATTTCGACGTCTTCAATGTTCGCGCTCGCACCGCTACGTTGGACAAGTTCGCCCGCCTGCCCTCGATCGTGTGGCGGACGGCGACGGCGCGCGCCAGCGCGTAAGGCGGGGTGACGACCGTGCTCCGGTTGGTCAGCCTCGCCCGGCTCTCGCCCCGGGCGCCGTCTTCGGTCCTCTTTCTGGCCTATTTGGCCCTGTTGCCGGTGTATTGCCTGGCCCTGGCCGGCGGGGCGACGACGATGGTCTGGTGGCTGACCCTGGCCATTCCGATCGGGCTGTGCGCGGCGATGTTCGCCCACGCTCTGGAGCGGCGCGGGCTGGGCGCGGCGTTGGGTCTGTTTGGCACGGGCGGCGCGATCACCCTGGCGGCTGAGGCGCTTGGGGCGGGCACGGGCATCCCGTTTGGAGCCTATGTGTATGCTGACACGCTCGGGCCCAAGGCCTTCGGGCTGGTGCCGTGGCTAATCCCCATCGCCTGGTGCGGGATGTTGTATCCGGCCTGGACGCTGGCGGGTGTCGTGACCGCCCGGCCGCTGCCGCGTGTCCTTGTCGCCGCCCTGGCGATGACGGCCTGGGACCTCAGCCTGGACCCGCGGATGGTCGCGGAGGGGCATTGGACCTGGTTGGGCGGCGGGCCGTATTTCGGCGTGCCACTGAGCAACTTCGTCGGTTGGGCAATCACGGCCGCCCTCGTCTTCACGGTCTGGACCGGGCTCGAGCGACGCCGCCCGCCCCAGCCCGAGATGCCCGGGCTCATGCCTCTGCCCCTGACCGCGTATGCGATGGTCTGGCTGGGCGAATCGATCGCCAACGCAGTCTTCTGGACCGGCCCGCTGGTCGGGCTGTGCGTGTTTGTGGGGATGGGGATTTTCGTGGGGGTGCTGGCGCGTCGCTATACTCGCTTATTTCATGGAGGCTGAATGGCGTTATACAAGAGCTTGCTCACGCGCGGGTTCAAGGTGGTCAGCACCGAGAAGCATTTTCACGATCACGATGAGACCTGGCTGATCCTGTCGGGCAAAGGGCGGGCCTACTGGATCGACCACGACGGACAACGGACCGAGTTTGACCTCAGCGCCGGTGATGTGTGGATGATCCCGGCCGGCTTCGAGCATGGCTCGGATGGCTTGCCCGGCACGGGGCGGAACAGCGACGACTTCAGCCTCGAGGTGATCTACGGCAGCCAGGCGCCCGGATCGCACACTCCTGGCCACTACTACATGGAGCGGGAGGGCTACATCCCCTCGCTCGCATTGAAACGTACCCCCACCCTACGTTATGCGCCGCCGGTCGCGCCGCCGCGGATGAAGGGCATCATGTTCGTCGAGAAAGGCCGGGCCGAGCTGATCGACGAGGACACGCCTTGCTGCGAACCCGGCCGGGTGTTGTGCCAGACCCTGTTCACCGGGTTGACCAACGGCACTGAGCGCAACACGCTGATGGGCGGGAACTACAGCCGCGGCTGGCCCGGGCGGGCCGGTTATCAGAACGTGGGGCGCGTCCTGGCCGTGGGCGCGGGAGTGAGCGGCTTTGCCGCGGGCGACGTCGTCTTCCATGGTGACTTTCAGCAGCACCGGCAGTATTTTGCCGGTCCGGCCGGCACCGATGACTTGATCCTAAAGCTTCCAGCCGGGGTGGATCCTCAGCAGGCAGCCCTTTTTGGGGTGGCCAGCGTGGCCGTCCACGACGCGCGGCGAGCTGCCCTGCGTTTGGGTGAGCGCGTCCTCGTCGTTGGCGCGGGGCTGATCGGTCAGTTCACCAGCCAGGCCGCCCATGCCTGCGGCGCGGTGGTCACCATCTGCGATGTCAACGAGGATCGTTTGCGCATTGCCAGGTCACACGGCGCGCAGCAGACCGTTGTGCCTGATGCGGATTGGGCGAACGTCAAGGAGCTGGGGCCGTTCGACTGCGTCTTTGAGGATTCCGGCGCGCCGGTGCTGGATCGCATCGTGGGGCCGACCTGGAACGCCGGAATCCTGCGCCCGCGCGGGCGGCTGGTGATGATCGCCGGCCGCGGCCAGGTCGACTACAACTTCAATGCCGCGCAGGGCGACGAGATCGAGGTCCTCCACGCCAGCCACTTCAGCCTGGATGACCTGCGCGAGACGTGCCGGCTCGTCCAGGAGGGCACGCTCCGGGTCGAGCCGCTCCTGCGCGAGGTCGTCCCCTACACCGCGATGCCAGCGCTGTATGACCGATTACGCGATACGCCGGGCGATCTGCTGGGCGTCGTCTTCGACTGGCGAGAGCCTGTCTGAATCACGGAGAACACGGAGTCTGCAGATGCCCCGGATTTCCCGGGGGCCGGCGCATCCGACACCTGTCTGAATCGCGGATTCGGAAGATGACTCGGATGTCGCGGAGAGGCTCGTGTAATTCGGCGGCGACGATCTGTGTCATCCTCCGCATCCGTGATTCAGACAACAGGTAGACGCTTGACGCGATTGGTGTTGCTCCTGCAATACGCGCCGCCTACGACACGAGCGCCGCAGGCATATAGTGCGAACGGTTGACAAAGGCGATGTCGACGAAGGGCGCGTTCGGGTTGCCGGTGAAGTCCAGGCGTGAGGCGGCGCAGTTGTTCATGATGATCCAGGCCTGCTCCGGGCGCGGCACGCGCAGCGCTGCCGCGACGAGGTAGTTGAAGAAATCGCCGTGACTGACCAGGGCGACCCGGTCATCGGGGCCATGGGCCGAGAGCAGGAATTGCAGCACACGCTGGGCACGGGGATAGCGCTCCTCGTCGGTCTCCATCGGGCGAGAGCGCCACCAGCCCGCCTCGTGCCCTGAGCTTGTCGAAAGGTCGAGCCACTCCGGCAGAACGAGCCTCGGGAAGCGCGCCGTCAGTTCGCTCCGGCCCAGGCCGGGCCGGCCGATCTTGGCCCCGGTGTGCGGATCGTCCATGTAGATCCCGCCGGTCTCATGCGCGTCGGGGAGCCCGATCGGGGCGAGGCCGAGCGCCTCGGCGATAGCCCCAGCCGTGCCGACCGCGCGGCGCATCAGGCTGGTGTAGAGGTGGGTGATCCCATACGCGCCAGCGCCCTGCGGGGCATCCCCGGCCCGCACGGCGGGCCGCGGCGTGTCGGCGTTGCGGGTGATCGAGACGTGCTGGGCGCCGCCATCACCATCCCGCAGCCAGGCCGCGACGACCTTGGCCTGGGCATGTCCGGTCTCGGTCAGATCGGCGTCTTCCTGGCGGCCGGCATACCCGCCGGTCTGGTCATACAAGCGGTTGTTCTGGGATTGGCCATGGCGAATGAAGAGGAGTTGCATGGCGGGGAGTATACGGAATGCAACATTTAGAATTCAGAAACGGACAATTGACAGCAGAATTCTCCCTTCTGCATTCTGCATTCCGTATACTCCCCGCCATGTCCAACATCCTGACTGAAATGTACGCCCGCAACATGGCCCTGGTGAAGGGCTTTGCCGAGAACCTGACCCATGCCCAATCACTGATCCAGCCCCCGGCCGGCTGGAACTGCATGAACTGGATCGTCGGCCACATTGCTTGTTACCGCAACCGCATCCTGGGGATTCTTGAGATGCCGCTCACCCTCGACCCGGCGATCGCGGGGCGCTACCCGCGCGACTCGGCGCCGGTGCGGGGCGACGAACCCGGAATCGGCCGGCTCGCCGATCTCGTCGCCGCGATCGAGGCCTCGCAGGCGAGGATCGAGGTCGGCCTGGCCGCCCTCCCCGGCGCACGGGCAGACGAGGTCATCACTCTGGGCTCATTCACGATGTCGCGGGCGGACTTTATGGTCTTCTACATGCGCCACGAGGCGTATCACACCGGCCAGCTCGAGTTCCTCAGCGCCCTGGCTCGGGCGTAGGTGTCTGAATCACGGATTCGCACGGATGACACGGATTTCACCGAAGGAGTTCGCCTGTTTGTAAACGTCAGGGAATTGTCAGGCGCAGCCTCGCAGTTACGGCGTATGCTGATTCGTAGGATGACGATGCGAGCATGGATGGCAAGCTAAAACACGCTGAAATATCCGAGAAGGTGATCGGTTGCGCCTTTCGGGTTCACAGTTTCCTGGGCAATGGTTTCCAAGAGGTGATCTACCAGCGGGCACTCGCCTGCGAAATGAGCGGGGCGGGTCTGGCATTTGCGCGTGAGATTGAACAGCACATCT
>JBDSIP010000119.1:0-4155 GCA_039917915.1 Thermoflexales bacterium | reverse complement strand
GCTCCCTTTTCGGGATGCTGCCATGAGCGGCAACTTCAACCAATTGTGGGCGCTTGTCGGCCCCTAACGTGAAATGCACCCGCTGAGACGAGCGACACCCCGTCTGAATCACCGAGAACACGGACGCTGCGGATGACACCGATGACTACGCTCGTGCCTGCGTGAGCCCTTCCATGAAATCTGGACGCCTCCGGGTTCTCCGTGATCCGGACGCTGCAGACGACACCGATGACGACGCTCGTGCCTGCGTGAGCCTTTCCGTGAAATCTGGACGCCTCCGTGTTCTCCGTGATCCGGACGCTGCCGATGACGCCGATGACGACGCCCGTGCCTGCGCGAGCCTTTCCGTGAAATCTGGACGCCTCCGTGTTCTCCGTGATCCGGACGCTGCGGATGACGCCGATGACTACGCTCGTGCCTGCGTGAGCCTTTCCGTGAAATCTGGACGCTTCCGGGTTCTCCGTGATCCTCTAGTTTTCGCTAAATGTAGGAGACGCTTGCGCGAAGAGGCGATATCGGGCATGCTTACGGAATTATTCAGAAACCAAAAGCACGCCCGATACCGTCATCAGTTTACCGCGCTTCGGCCCTTGCGCAATTTGTGGCCGAAGGAGCTGGAATAGGCACGAACCGTGGGCTGTATGAGAACTTCATGACGGTCATGGGCGGACATTTCCGGGAGAGTCACGGATGTATGTTTCCGGCCTTGATCAGGATGGGTTATGGCCCAAGAGAATCTCGGCGTATCTGGCGGGCCGCCGCGATGGGAGCCTGGGATTGCAACGATCTCCTGGCCAGAATCCACAGCTATATACGTATCGAAAACCTTTGGGTGCCGCTTCGTGTGGCCGGCTATCGGGTAATGGCGCTTGATACCGTCGGGTTTTTCCGACCTCGATTGAAAGGTCTGATCAGTCGTCACTTCGCGCCAGCCGAGCACAAAACCACGCCCGCCATTTGTATGGGCCAACTGGCGGCTATGGGGCGTGTCGGAGAGCAACCGGTGGCGCTTCCGCTGCACATCGTTCGGGGCAACTCGAACACCGACACCGAAGACAAGCTCATGGGCGATCTGATTGGACAAGCCGGGGCGCTGACCAAAGAGGACTGGGTTGCCTGCGCCGACCGGAAATTCAAGTCGATTGAGATGGTCAAAGGGGGACTCACACGGATCGTCAAGCGGGTCCAGAAGAACGCAATCTTTCGGCGTGAGGCGCCGCCGGACTACCCCGGGAAGGGACGCAGAAGTAGATACGGCGAACGGGTCCGGCCACTGGCGCGCCACCTCAAAGGCAAGGTCATCGACGCATCAGCTCCCGACGAGCAGATGACATGGCAAATAGAGGAGAAAGGTCAGAAGATCACAGTCACGGCATCGATCTGGCGGAGGCTTCAACTGTATGAGCAGCGTCGCTGGGACGACGAAACGCGCGCGCTGTCGAACAAGACCTTGTGGACGGTGTATGCCTTCGCGCATCCGGGCTTTGAGGAGCCGATGCTGGTGATCACCAACGCCGAGTTCAGCGCGCCCGAGGCCTACCAAGTCGTACGCGGACGCTGGGGAGTGGAACAGCCACCGTTAGTTTGCAAACAGATCCTGGGACTACATCGCCAAAACGTCTGGGCAGCCGAAATGCGTTATCGGCTCCCTGAATTGGGCTTCATCGCGGCCGCCATCCTGACCTACATCGCCGCCAGCAGCAAAGCGATCCCGGCAGGGTGGTGGGACACGCACGCAAAGCCCACGGCCGGACGCCTCCGATTGCAATTATCGGTACTTCGGCGCAAGGACTTGCGGCAATTTCTGCGCGGAACCAAACTACGCGTAAAGAAGTCGGCGACAGCCCATTTGCCTGCTGGAAACAGGTATCCACGGCGCTCTGCCACCTCAATCCCGCTTAGGAATTAGCGAAAACTAGAGTGATTCAGACATGTTCGGTGTTTTCCGCAGAGTCCGTGTCATCGGTGATTCAGACAGGTTCGGTGTCCTCCGTGATCAGTGGTACCCTCGCCCCATGCTCACGCCCACCAGCACTCTCGTCTTCGCCATGCGCGACGGGCAGGTCCTGCTCGGCCACAAAAAACGGGGGCTGGGCGCGGGCAAGATCACCGGGATCGGCGGGAAGATCGAGCCGGGCGAGTCGGTCCGCGCCGCGGCCGTGCGTGAACTGGACGAGGAGGCTGGACTGATCGCCCGGCCCGAGGCGTTATTGCATGCGGCTGAATTGGATTTTTGCTTCCCAAACAAGGCAAGCTGGCAGATCGTGGTGCGCGCATTTGTCATCACCGACTGGACGGGCGAGCCGACCGAATGCGAGGAGATTGCGCCGTTCTGGGCGCCGCTGGATGGGCTGCCCTTTGCGCGGATGTGGGATGACGGGCAATACTGGCTGCCTGGCGCGCTGCGCGGCGCGCCTGCGCGCTGGCTATTTGTCTATGGATCGGACAACACGCGCGTCCATGTGGCGCGGCGAATGGCCGTGAGCCGTGAGCCGTGATCCATGATCCGTGATCCGTGGGCCGTGAACCACTTTATGGCGGGTAGTTCAAGGCTCAAAGCTCATGGCTCAAGGCTCAAAGCTCATGGCTCATGGCTCATGGCTCTAAGCTCATGGCTCACAGCTATCCCCGCACCTGGTAATTCGGCGCTTCCTTGGTGATGATGATTGAATGCGGGTGGCTCTCGATCAGCCCGGCGCTGGTGATTCGGACAAAGCGCGCCCGTGCGCGCAGCGCGTCGAGATCCGGCGCGCCGACGTAGCCCATCCCGCTGCGCAGACCGCCCACGAGCTGATAGACAAAGTCGCGCAGCGAGCCCTTGAACGGCACGCGCCCCTCGATGCCCTCGGGGACGGTCTTGCCGCCGGCCTGGCCGGTGCCATACCGGTCCCGCCCGAGGCCCTGCATCGCGCCCAATGAGCCCATCCCGCGGTAATCCTTGAAGCGCCGGCCTTCGTAAAGGACCACATCGCCGGGGCTCTCCTCCAACCCGGCCAGCAGACTGCCCAGCATGACCGTGCTGGCCCCCGCGGCGAGGGCCTTAACGATATCGCCGCTGTATTTGATCCCGCCGTCGGCGACGAGGGGCGTGCCGGTGTGGGCGGCTTCCTCGGCGCACGCCATGATCGCGCTGATCTGGGGCATCCCGGCCCCGGCCACGATCCGGGTGGTGCAGATCGAGCCCGCGCCCACGCCGACTTTCACCCCGTCGGCGCCGGCCGCGACCAGATCGCGCACGCTCTCACGGGTGACGACGTTGCCGGCAATGACCCGCGCCCCGAGCTTCTTAATCGCCGGAATGGTCTCGATCACGCCCTTGGAATGGCCGTGGGCGGTGTCGATGAAAATCACGTCGACGCCGGCGTTGACGAGTTCGCGCGCGCGCGCGATCGCATCCGGGCCGACCCCGACCGCCGCGCCGCACAAAAGCCGCCCGCGCGCGTCGGTCGCGGCATGCGGATAGTCGCGCTTCTTCTGAATATCCTTTATCGTGATCAGGCCCTTGAGGTGCCCGTTCGCGTCGACCAGCGGCAGCTTTTCGATGCGGTGTTTGGCCAGGAGCTTTTGGGCCTCCGCCAGTGAGGTGCCCACCGCTGCTGTTACGAGATTTGTCTGGGTCATCAACTCGCTCACCGGGCGATCCATATCGGCTGGCTCGGCGAAACGCATATCGCGGTTGGTGAGGATGCCGATCAAGACGCCGTCGCGGGTGATGGGCACGCCGCTGATCCGATAGCGGGCCATCAGGGCCTCGGCATCGCGCAATTTTGCATCGGCCGGCAAGGTGAACGGGTCGACGATCATCCCGCTTTCGCTGCGCTTGACCTTGTCGACTTCTTCGGCCTGTTGGGCGACCGTGAAGTTGCGGTGGATGACGCCGAGCCCGCCTTCGCGGGCCAGGGCGATGGCCAGGCGCGACTCGGAGACGGTGTCCATCGCCGCGCTCAGGAGCGGGATGTTCAGGTTGAGGTCGCGGGTCAACCGCGCGCCCACCTGCACTTCGGCAGGCAGGACTTCGGTGTAGCCAGGGGTAAGCAGGACATCATCAAAGGTCAGGGCTTCGGAAATGGTGGGCATCCCGCGATTCTATGCGATTGTCGGTCCCGTCATGCGTGATGCGTCATCCGTCATTGTGGGCAGACTTCGGTTGATTCA
>JBDSIP010000118.1:0-3940 GCA_039917915.1 Thermoflexales bacterium | reverse complement strand
TGGAACTCCGATGGCATCGTCCCGCTCATCATGCTGGCCGAGCCCCACACGTAATACCTCTCCTGCGAAACCGTGTTGCCGCTCGCGTCCGTCGCCAGCGAGGCGCTGCCAAGCCAGTCGAGAGCCTGCCCCGGCGAAGGCCGGGGTGCAGGACGGTCACGTTCGCGCCTACCTCGCGACGAGGCTCTGGTACTCGGCGTCGCAGCGCCATACGAAACTTCGCAATTCGATACGGCCACTCACACGTCATCATGGATCTTGACCCCAATGGGCCCACCGGCCGATCATGCCGTTTAAACTGGGCGTTCTCAAGCGCGGTCGTACAACAATGGTAGGAACTGGAGGGGCAGAAGCAAGAGCAGAGCAACTCCGGTCACCCACTTCCTGTCGAGGAACCGGGTGATTGAGAACCGAATCAGAAATTGGATCGCTGAGAATCCCACGATGGCATACGTTAGCCAACCAACTGGAGCAACGACAGTCGCAAACCAGGCCACCGCTGTCGCGGCGAACAAGGGTCGCGCTACGTCAAGCGCCACGGCCAGAAGCAACTGGACGGACCGGCGCGACAAATGGTCACGGGCCGCCATGTAGGAAACACGCAGCGCCTCCCGGCGGCGCCGTTGCCTCAAGAGCGCAAGGCACAGAGCGCCCCGCAGCCTGACCTCGCCGGGCCACCGCCCTAATGCCACCCGCGCGGTTTCCTCAGCGCGGCGAGCGTCTCCTGCTCGCCAATACTCGATCGCCAAGCTCGAATGCGCCCATGCTGGCGCGCCTAGCTCAGTAGTAGCCTGCTCATATGCCACGATCGCAGACGTGTGGTCCTTACGCGCCGTTGCAAGCCATCCGCGAGCCAGATACGCTGGCCATTCGGGAGGGTGCTCCTGATCCGCAAACAGCGCTTCGCATTGACCGGTAGCCTCGGCGATTCGCCGTAGCCGGAGGAGCGCCATGACGACCCCGGCCTTCGCCTCCTGGCTATCGGGCATGAGTGAGACTGCGCGCCCAAAGTCGCGAAGCGCCGCCCGATTCCGCCCGTCACGAAGCGCTTCGTGGGCCTGCTGTAGCTTGTCAAGAGCCTCATTCATGTTGATTAGGGGCACTGGAGTCCGGGGTTTGCCTGACAGATAACCCTCGCAGCGGCCGGGCTGAAGAATCCCACGAGCGCGACTACAGCACCGGCCTGGACCACTGGCCTACTCTCGAACTCCTGCTTGATGCCCGTCTTGAATTCACCTGCAACCGTGTCGGTCGACAATGTGAACACCGCCTCATAGCCCAGATATTGCTTCCACGATTCCAGCCTCGGAGTGCCGAAGCCTACAAAAAGCTGGTGCGTGAGCTTCCACGGCCCTATCCGCGCTTCCGGCATTGTGATGGCCGCGACTTCGACGGTCCCGCCGTAGCTCACTTGAGCGCCGCCCGCGACGATGTTTTCATTCGTGATGTGATTCCCCGACGGACTGTCAAACGGGCCGAACTTGTACTGGGCGCGCCCTTGGATTCGGGTGCGGTAGGTGATGAGGTCGTAGTCTGCAATTGTGCCCGACGTCTCTCCTTCGAATCCGGCCAATCGCGCTCCCAGTTCGATTCTCAGATCATCGCCCCTCTCTGGCCCAGGGCTATGCGACCGCGCCTGAGGGCGTGGCGCAGATCGCGGCGCATAACGTACGTCAGGATCGTTGCTGCGTTGC
Organism: Thermoflexales bacterium; assembly: GCA_039917915.1. GTDB lineage: Bacteria > Chloroflexota > Anaerolineae > J036 > Brachytrichaceae > Brachythrix. The sequence continues at coordinate 2,246 of JBDSIP010000118.1, read as the reverse complement.
TTTGGTCTCGGAAGTGCGGGGGAATACGCTCGCACCACCCGGCGACCGGTCAACCCGCCTGGCGAGGATCCAACCGGCGTTCCGTTGCGGTTCGAACTGCCGCCATAGCACGCACCATCATCACATGTCTCATAGTGCCCCGTCGGATCCGTAAACTTGAGCGGGTTGTTCGCCATCGCCGCGTAACGGTTCAGGCTTTGCGGGTTGGCCGGGTTCGGCACAATGCTGTCCGGGCTGATGAAACGCCCCGTGACAGGCGTGAAGAAGCGGGCGTTGAAGTCGTAGAGCTTGCCGGCCTGGGTCTCGTCCAGTCGGCGCTGATTCTGCCATTGGAAATCCGTCGGCATTGTCCCGCTCATCATGCTGGCCGAGCCCCACACGTAGTACCTCTCTTGCGAGAGCACGTTGCCCGCCGCATCCGTGGCCAATGACGCGCTGCCTAGCCGATCGCCGTGCAAAAAGGTCACATTCGCCCCCACCCGCATGGCAATCCGCGCGCCACCAAAGAAGTAGTACGTCGTGGTCAGGCGCAGCGTCCCGCTGATCTGGACCTCGACCGAGCCGCCGATGTAAACCGTGGTCACAGCCCCGTCGTTCTTGCTGACCCGCGCCCCGTCGGCGTCATAGACCCAGGCCGTGTTGCGCGTTGGCGCAGCCACGCCGCCCAGACGGTTCTGCGCATCCCAAGTGTGGGTATAGGTCACGCCCGCGTCCATCCGCGTGGTCATATTGCCATTCGGATCATAGCCGAAGCTGGCCTGGGCCGGATCGCTGGTCGTGATCACCGCATGCGGGCGGAGGCTGTTCGCCCCAGAGGTCGCAAAGCCCTGGGTCACCCCGCCGTTGCCAGTCATGTTTCCCAGCGCATCGAACGTCCATGCGCTGGTGAAGTTCGGGAACTCTCCCCCGCTCGCTGAGCCGCTCACCAGCCGGTTCAGATCATCATACGTATAGGAATGCGACGTCTGATCCGTCCCGCCGATCGTGTAGCCTGCCGACCGGTCGTCCATCGTCATCAGATTCCCAAGGGCATCAAACCAGTAGACCAGGTTGAGTTTTGTCGCCGTCGTCCCCCCGCTGCGCTGGTCGTCGTAGCAGTTGCCCGCGGCGGTGGCCACGACACAAATCTGGCGCAGGCGCCCGAACTGGCTTGTCCCAAATGCCGCCGGCGTGTCAATCCCGAAGTAGTTGCTGCGCTGGCTCAGCCCATTGCCCAGTTGGACCTCGCTCGGTTTGCCGAGGTAGTTGTAGAACGCCGCGTTCACATACGCCTGGCTCCCGCTCAGCGCGTAGGGCTGGCCCAGGCTGTTGTAGCCCGGAGTCAGCACCTCGCCCGTCGGCAGGCTTGAGGTCAGCGTCCGGTTGGCCGAGTCATACGTCGCCTGAGTGTCGTAGTTTTCCCCGCCAATCGCGCGCCGGTCCAGGATCACCCGCCCGCGCGCGTCGTAGCTCGTCTCGATCGTGTTGTTCAGCGCGCCGCCCGCATACGCCTCGGCCCGCGTGCGGCGGCCCTTGCTTTGCCCGAAGCCGGCCTCGTCGTAGTAGCGCTTCTCGAGCGTCCAGTTCGCATTCGCGTCGCGGGTCTCGATCCGCCGGTTCAGCGCGTCAAACAGGAACAGGATCTGTTGCCCGCGCGCGTCGGTCTGCAGGGTCAGGTTGCCGTTTCCGTCATACTGGTAGCCCCACACCCCCATGTCCGGGTCGCGCATCCCGAGCTTACGCCCGAGCAGGTCATACGTAATGGTCGTCGTGTTGCCCAGCGCGTCCACCAGGCTCACCAGGTTGCCCTGAAAATCATAGGCATACGTCGTCGCCTGCGAGACCGTGCCGCTGGCCAGAAACTCGGTCGCGGTGATCAGCTTGCCAAACGCGTCGGCCTCGCTGTCGGCGATCTTGCCGTTCGCGTCGGTGCTGCGGGTGCGCCAGCCAAAGTAAGCCAGCGTGCTCGTGTACAACGTATTCGTGTAGGCCCAGGCCTGGGCCAGCACCTGGCGGCCCAGCGCGTCGTAGGCCGGCGCGTCGTAGCTCGGGAGGCTCGTCCAGGTTGGGGTCAGATACCCGCCCCCGGCCGCTCCCGTCGCCTGATACGACCCGCTGGTGTAGCGGGCCTGGCCCAGCCCGTTCAGCGTCTTCGAGGTCAGCAGCCGATAGCCGGCGGCCGAGTCGTTGACCTGGCCCTGCAGGTCGCGCCCAAAGCCGTCCACATACTGGTGGGCCTCCAGATACACCCCGCCCGAGGTGAGCTG
>JBDSIP010000117.1:0-8829 GCA_039917915.1 Thermoflexales bacterium | reverse complement strand
CCCGGCGAGGAGGAATTGCGCGGGGCAAAGCTATCCTATGGCGCTGATCAGGACAAGACCTTCTTTGTTCCCGAGGATGCGCTGGCAGCCTGGCGCGCGGCTGGCGCCCGCGGCGCCCACCTCCAGCACGACTGGCTGCTTCGTTTGGCCTCGTATCGGGCCGCCCACCCCGAGGTGGCTGCCGAACTCGAGTCCCTGATCGCCGGGAAGCTGCCCCAGGGATGGCAAGAGGCGCTGCCGGTATTCGACCCGGCCGGCAAACCCATGGCGACCCGGGCCGCCAGCGGGGCGGTCATTGATGCGCTTGTGCCGCATGTTCCCGCATTGCTGGGCGGCTCGGCCGATCTCACGCCTTCGAATAACACGATGCCTAAGGGCGCCGAATCGCTGCGGAATGGAGAATTTTCCGGCCGTTACGTCCGATTTGGCATCCGCGAGCACGCCATGACCGGCATGATGAATGGGATGGCCCTGCACGGCGGGGTGATCCCGTATGGCGGCACCTTCTTCACCTTCAGTGACTACGCCCGGCCTTCGATCCGTTTGGCTGCGCTGGGCGGGGCGCACAGCATCTTCGTCTTCACCCACGACAGCATAGGGTTGGGTGAAGATGGGCCGACCCACCAGCCAGTTGAACACCTCGCAGCCTGCCGGGCAATTCCCGGCCTTACGGTGATTCGCCCTGCCGACGCGAATGAAACTGCGCTGGCCTGGAAGGCGGCAATCGAGGCGAGCGGTCCCGTCGCGCTCATCCTGTCGCGCCAGGCCCTGCCAATCCTGCCTCGCAATGACGCGGCCCTGCGCGGCGCCTACATCATCCGCGAGGTCGAGGACCCGCAGGTGTTGCTCGTAGCGACAGGTTCCGAGGTCAGTCTCGCCCTCGACGCGGCGAGCGCGCTGGCGGAAAAGGGCCTGCGCGCCCGGGTGGTGTCCATGCCATCCTGGGAACTCTTTGACGAGCAGGATGCGGGCTATCGCGAGTCGATCTTCCCAATTCTGCTGCCAAAGGTCGTGGTCGAAGCGGGCGTGTCTCAGGGTTGGCACCGCTACACGGGGCCGCTCGTCCGCTTTGTCACCCAGGAGCGATTTGGCGCATCGGCTCCGTTCAAAGACCTCTACCCGGCGATGGGCTTCACGGTCGAGCGGGTTGTGGCCGAAGCCGCCAAGGTTATCGGATAGCCATGCGCCAGATCATCGCCATGGGCGGGGGCGGGTTCTCGATGGAACCCGACAATCCGTTGCTGGATCAGTTCGTCCTTGGCCAGACCGGCCTGGCGCGGCCCAAAGTGTGTTTTCTGCCGCACGCTTCGGATGATACGCTGCGCTACATCCACAACTTCTTCCAGGCCTTTACCCGGCTTGAGTGTCGACCGTCATCGTTATCGCTTTTCTCGCCGCATACCCGCGACATTCGCGGGTTTCTGCTGGAACAGGATGTGATTTACGTCGGCGGCGGCAACACCAAGAGCATGCTGGCCTTGTGGCGCGCCTGGTCGCTTGATGCGATGCTGCGCGAGGCGTGGGAAAAGGGCGTCGTGCTGGCCGGAATCAGCGCCGGGGCCAACTGTTGGTTTGAGGCCTGCTCGACCGATTCTTATGGCGTGGGCAGCCTGCGTCCGCTGAGCTGTCTCGGCTTGTTGTCGGGCGGTTTCTGCCCGCACTATGACGGCGAGGCGCAGCGCCGCCCGACCCTGCGGGCCATGGTCGGCGGACGGGAATTGCCCGATTCGTGGGCGTGCGACGATGGCGCCGCGCTCCATTTCATCGACGATGCGATGCGCGAGGCCGTGTCATCCCGCGCCACGGCGCGGGCGTATCACGTGGCGCTTGGCGCCAATGGCGATGTCTCCGAGACGCCGCTCGCGACGAGGTATTTGGGCGAATGAACCTCTTGACGTCGGCCGAGATGCGCGAGGTTGAGCGGGCGGCGGACAGCGCCGGCTTGAGCTACACGGCGATGATGCGGAACGCCGGCGGCGCGGTCGCGGCCGAGATCTGGAATCGTCTGCCTCCTGGGGACAGCGAAGTCCAGGTGTTGATCCTATGCGGTTCCGGGAACAACGGGGGAGATGGCCTGGTGTGCGCTGCTGCCCTTGCGGAGCGCGCTCAGATTGAGTCGCGCGCTCTGACGGTCCAAGTCTATCTTCTTCGGGCGCGCGAGCCGGACGATCCCCTTATCCCCCCGCTCGCGGCGGCGCGGATCGCGGTCATGGCTCTGCCCGATGACGAGGGACTGCGCATGCTCCGCGCCCGGCTTGCCCGAGCCGATGTCATCGTGGACGCGTTGCTCGGGACCGGTGCTTCGCGCACGATTGAAGGCCCGCTTCGCGATCTGCTTCACGAGGTTCAGGTCGCGCGTGATCGCGGGGTCAAGGCCCGCCGTGCAGGCGTCCTGCGCGGCATGAACGTTGCGCCGGCAATCGTGGCAGTCGACGGCCCCACCGGCATGAACTACGAGACCGGGTCGCTCGACCTGAATGCCGTGGCGGCCGACCTGACGGTCACCTTTCATGCGGCGAAGCGCGGGCACTACTGCCATCCCGCCGCGGGCGCGCGAGGCTTGCTGGTAGTTGCGCCGATCGGGATAGAGGGCTTGTCCCCGACGGATGGCAGGCTTTGGACGGCCCTGAACCCGCCGGCTCGTATCAGCGTCGTCGACGATGCCTGGGTGCGCGAGCGATTGCCCCGCCGCGTATCGGATGCGAACAAGGGCAGTCATGGGCGCGCCCTCATTGTCGCGGGCTCGCTCGACTACCCCGGCGCGCCGGCGCTATGCGCGGGAGCGGCGTATCGGGCCGGGGCGGGGCTGGTCACCCTGGCGGTCCCGGAGGCCGGAAAGATGGTCACAGCCGCCCTGATCCCCGAGGCCGTGTATGTCCCGCAGACTGTTTCGGGACTCGACAAACTCACCGGGATCGGCGCCGCGCTGGTCGGCCCGGGCCTCGGCCGAGGCGATTCCGGGCGGGCAGCCTTGGGCGCTTTCATGGCGGCAATGGTGCACCTCAGAGCCGACGTGCGGGGCGTGGTCTTCGATGCAGACGCGCTCAATATGCTCGCCGAGGACGAAGCCCTTTTGGAGTATCGGCTGAGCGATTTGTCCGCTGTTTTGACACCGCATCCGGGTGAAATGGCCCGCCTCACCAATTTGCCTGTCGCGGAGATCCAGGCCGATCGGATTGGGCATGCCTCGCGTCTTGCCCGGGAATGTGGCGCGGTCGTGGTCCTGAAGGGGGCCAACACCGTTATTGCCTCACGCGACGGGCAGGTCATGGTGATTGACTCAGCCAACCCCGCGCTCGCCACTGCCGGCACCGGCGACGTGTTGGCCGGCGCAATCGTTGGGTTGATGGCGCAAGGACTTCGGCCCTTTGATGCGGCCGTGTGCGGCGTCGCCCTGCACGCCCGGGCAGGCGAGCTCTGGCGCGACGCACACGGCGATTCGGGACTGCTCGCCAGCGATCTGTTGCCATTGCTGCCGGCGGCGCGCATGGCGATCCTGCGGGACCCCTGATCTCGGAATCAACCTGCGAATCGGTATCCCGCAGAACAGCCGCGGTTTCGATTCCCAAGTACCGATCGAACAAATGTGCGACTCCGGGGTAAAATCGTCCCAATGGCCATCGACACCGATCCGCGCGCCGTGTCGGGCGAACAGCTTCCGGAGGATGACGGGGCGCTCGACCGGGCCCTGCGCCCCAAGACCCTCGAGGACCTGATTGGGCAGGACAACGTGCGCGACAACCTGCGGATTGCCATCCAGGCGGCCCGCGGGCGCGGCGAGGCTCTTGATCACGTCCTGATCTATGGCCCGCCGGGTCTGGGTAAGACCACCCTCAGCCACATCATCGCCCACGAGATGGGCGCAAATCTGCGCGTGACTTCGGGGCCGGCCATCGAACGAGCCGGGGATCTGGCCGCCATCCTGACCAACCTGCGCGCCCATGACGTGCTATTCATCGACGAGATTCATCGGCTGAGCCGGGCGGTCGAGGAAGTGCTCTACCCTGCGATGGAAGATTACGCGTTGGACATCGTGATTGGCAAGGGCCCCAGCGCGCGCAGCGTGCGGCTGAAGCTTCCTCAGATTACGATCGTCGGCGCGACGACCCGCCTGGCCCTGCTGTCCAATCCGCTGCGCGATCGATTTCACGTTCAGTTGCGGGTTGATTTTTATCCAATCGAGGCAATGCTCAAGATCGTGTCGCGCGGCTCGCGCCTGCTCAACACACCGATCGACGACGAGGCGCTCATGGATGTCGCCCAGCGCGCGCGCGGGACGCCCCGGGTGGGGCTGCGCCTGCTCAAGCGCGTGCGCGACTTCGCCCAGGTTCGCGGCGACGGGCGAATCCACCACGCCCTGGCCCTCGACGCGCTGAAGATGGTCGGCATCGACCCGCTCGGCCTCGATGATCTGGACAGCCGGGTGCTTCACGCGCTGATCGACAAGTTCGGGGGCGGGCCAGTCGGGCTGGAGACCATTGCGGCCAGCATTTCCGAGGACGCCGACACCATCATGGATGTGGTCGAGCCCTATTTGCTGCAGCTCGGTTTTCTGGATCGGACCCCGCGCGGGCGGGTCGCCACCGCCCGCGCGTATGGCCACCTCGGGATGCCATGGACCCCGCCGGCGGCGGCCGCTCAGCAGGGGCTGCTGTGATGGGACCGCAGGCTATCCCTGCGCCAGTGACTGAGGACTGCGGTCCGCGGTCGCCCACGCACCCGCCCGTATAATCTCGTCGATATGGAGGAGGCGATTGTGGCGGCGCCCGCGCGGCCGACGTTTATGCGGCGGAACTACGCGTCGATCGTGATCTTGTCGCTGTTGCTTTCGGATGCGGCGAGCATCAGCCTCGCTTTCTACACCGCGTATCGCCTGCGCCTGGCGATTCCGCTGCCCGACAAGGCGGCCGATGGTGTGACCTTTGGCGATTTCCTGCCGCTGCTCGGACTGCAGCTCGTTTCGATCATCGCGGCCTTCTTTTTTGGAAGGATGTATCACCGGCGGCGCACGCGTTACGGCTCGGACGAATTGACGACGATCTTTTCGGGCGTTTCCATTGGGATGTTGCTCAGCATTGCAGTCGCTTCGTTGCTCTTGAAAACCACCAGCGGCGCCTATGACTACTCGCGCGGCATGGTCGTGTATTCCTGGCTTCTGACCATCGTTTTTACCTTGTTCTTCCGGGGCGCGCAAGGCCGTTTACAGCGCCTGCTGCAGTATCTGGGTTACGGGCGAACCCGGGTGGTCGTGGTCGGAAGCGGTGATCCAGCAGTGGCCGTGCTGCAGCGCATTGCCCAGACGCCGCGCCTGGGCTACGACATCGTGGGAATGTTGCCGTTCGACGGCGCGCGCGCTACCATGGGCGTGCCGCTGCTTGGCTCGGTCGACAATCTGCCCGAGATCCTGTCGCGCGAGTCCGTCGATGAGGTCATCATCGCCCTTGCCGGCGCGTCGGATGAGGACATGCTCCGGATCATCTCGCGCTGCGACCGCAGTTCGCTCAGCATCAAGGTTTACCCGGACCTGTTCCAGATCATGGCCGGCCAAATGACGATGGGGGAGTTGGGCGGCCTGCCATTGCTGAACATCCGCGATGTAGCGTTGCGCGGCTGGCGGGTGACCCTGAAACGGGTCGTCGACGTCATCGGGAGTTTGGTCTTCCTGGTGCTGACCTCGCCCATCTTGTTATTGTTTGCGATTCTGATCAAGTTGGATTCCCCGGGACCGGTGTTTTTTGCCCAGGAGCGCATGGGCCTCGACGGGCGAAAGTTCTGGTGCATCAAGTTCCGCTCGATGCGCCGCGACGCCGAGCGGCTGGGCACCTGGACGACGAAGAATGATCCGCGGCGCACCCGGCTGGGCACGTGGATGAGGTCCAAGAACGTCGATGAGTTTCCGCAATTCATCAATGTGCTCGTCGGTGATATGAGCCTGGTGGGTCCGCGGCCCGAGCAGCCGCTCTATGTCGAGGAATTCCGCAAACGGATCCCGCGCTACATGGAGCGGCATCGCGAGAAGTCGGGGATTACCGGCTGGGCCCAGGTCAATGGCTTGCGTGGCGACACCTCAATCGAAGAGCGCACTCAGTTCGACCTGTGGTACATCGAAAATTGGTCGGTCTGGCTGGATTTCAAGATCATTTTCCAGACCATCTGGCGCATGGTCGGCGGCAAGGAAACAAACGCCTACTAAGTAAAGGGTCAGATCGTCCTTCTGTTAGGAGGCGTCATTGAAATAACTTGTTAAACGCCATCACACTGGACGGGAGATCACCCGGATTCTTGCGCAGCTACTGCTAACATCAGATGAGGTGAGGTGAAGGGCACGCGCCGACTTCGCAGTCGCCATTCCCGCGAACGCGCTGATCTGTTTCGTCGACGCTGTCCGGCCGACCGGGGCCTCGAAGGCCCCGTCTGAAAGGACAAAGGCCTCCGGCCTGCTCGGACGGCAGCTCGCGCCGGACAAAAGTGGCCGGAGGCCTGCGCGCCAACAGGTCGCCTCTTGCACAGGCAAATCCGCGCAGAATCATCAGCCTCCTGATGCGTGATGCTTATGCTGGTTCTTGACGTAGCGCACGACGGCCGGCTTATGCGACTCAGATACCGACGCTTACTTATTGATCCTTGCATTATTTCCCAAACCGTCCGAAAACGTGCTCAGCCTGCGAGTTCGAAGAGCGGCCAACAGAAGGCTGCGCCTAATGGAGGCCTGCAGAGCAGAACCTAAGGTTCTACCGTTTGGCACTTTCTCGGCCCGTGAAGTTTAGCGATTAGCGCAAGGATCGGCAATAGCCGCTTCTTTGGCGACGGGAGGCCCCCGGCCGTTTCGGCACGCCTTTGCGGAAGCCCGGCCGGGCCGGAGGCCTTTGTTCACTCAGACGGGGCCTTCCAGGCCCCGGTCGCGGTCGCATTAGCGGCCGCAGAAGCGGTCGCAGTAACACCGCGCATCTCACCAGTGCCGAGTTGTGTATGCAGATCATCGCGAACGCAGGAATGACGACATACGCACGCCGCGCTGCCAACGTTGGGCAACGCCAATGAATTGTCTCGGCAGAGGTCGTCGCGTTCAGCCGAAAGTCGCTCGGCAAGTGTTGATGTCATTTTTTGACGCCGCCTTACTGAATGCCAATCGGCGATGCCGGGGACCCTCGCTTGCCAAGTTTCTCGCGAAGGCCGTTTCAAACTCCGATGATAGGATGGCGCACCCATGCGCATCGTCTCTCTGCTGCCCGCTGCGACTGACATCGTTGTTACGCTTGGACTCGTCGACGATTTGGTCGGGTATTCTCATCTGTGCGAGGCGCCGATCGGCGTAACGATCGTTACCGAGGCGCATCCGCCTGCCGTGCCCGAGCAGGCATCGTGGCGGGTCGACTGGGACGCCGTCGCTGCGTTGCGACCGGACTTGATCCTGACCCGCGCCATACCCGGGTGTGCTCGGGACGCTGGCGCGTTTGTCGGAATCGACCTGCCAGTGGCGGGGCCCGCGTTCGCGCTTGAGGCGACCAACCTCGATGGCGTGCTTGAGTCGATTCAGGCCATCGCCGCCGAGTGCGGCGCCCGCGACGTCGGATTGCGGGTTGCCGAGGAATTGCGCGGGCGCATGGATGACCTGGCCGAGACAAGCGCCATGACCCGCCACAAGCCGATCGTCATCGCCCTGGAGGATCTTGTCACGCCGACGGCCGCCGGGCTGTGGGTGCCCGAGCAAATCCGGATTGCCGGCGGGACGGCGTCGTTGGTTCAGGAGGGCTTTCCCGCGGCGGTCGTCGCCTGGGAAGATGTGGCATCCGTTCAGCCTGAGCTGTTTCTGGCCATGCCGCGCGTGGGGGATGTGCTCTCGAGCCTGCAGGCGCTCGTGGTGTTGGGCGCCCGCGACGACCTGCGCTGGATGTGGCGCGACATCCCGGCAGCCTATCTCAGCCAGATCTACGCCCTCGACCCGCGACAGTTCAGCGGCCCCGGGCCGCGACTCGTCGACGGAATTGCTGTCCTGGCGGGTTTGCTTCATCCGGATGTCTTCCCAGCTCCCCTGGCCGCCTATGCGCTGCGGCCGTAAGGGTTTCCTGTTGCTCAGGCACGTCGCGGTATCGGGACTTTGCATCATCCATGCGGGAGACCGTCTCTGCTCTTGCGGCATTACTGAATTGCGCGTACAGTCAGGACACAAAGATGACCAGACAAACATTGCGAATTCTTTCTCTGGCAGTGCTCGCGGCACTTGCGTTGTCGAGTTGCGCTTCGCCGTTTGGGCCGTCGTCGGCCGTGCCGGCTGCCCAGCGCCCGCCGTCCGAGTTGCCCAACCGAGTGATGATCCCTGCGATCGGTATGGGCGCGCCATCCGTCGCCGCGTCACCCGCCGCCATGAGCGCCTCCCCGCGTGCGCCCGCCACGCCCCTGCCTTCGCCAAAACAGGCCGACCCCCAGTCGACCTTTCGGTTCTGCGCCCACCGGTCGGATTTCAAGCCAGCCGCGCCAGCCTGCTCCGAGGGCATGACGACATTCGCGTCCGGTCTCACCCGGATTAATGGCGTGTGGACGATCGCGGCCTGGCCGGGCGCGAGTCTGAGCGGCCGCTGGTATATCAACGGCAGTGCCGTTGCCGATCCTGCCGGCGCGAAGACGCGTTCGCTGTGCTGGGACGGCAAACCGGAGGCGCTTGGCTTCACTCGAAGCGGCCCCCAATTCGTCGCCATCTCGGCGTCTGCGCTGGGCGCAGCGAGCCTCGGGGCTGGGGCCTATCGCTTTGAACTCTATGCCGACGGAAAGCTCATCCTGGCCGAAGGGTTTGGGATCGGCGCCTTTGATTCCGCGCTGGTCACCACACTG
>JBDSIP010000116.1:0-5995 GCA_039917915.1 Thermoflexales bacterium | reverse complement strand
TGCTCGAAAATGGCATGCTGACAGAACTTGGCACACACCCTGAATTGCTCGCCCGGGCGGGCACGTATGCGCGGCTGTTCAATATGCAGGCCGAGGGATACCGATAGCGCCTCTCACGCGAAGCCGCGAACGCGTTACATTGAGCCGTTCGCTGCTTCGCGTGAGGCGGAGACTACTGCGAGCTCGTCCCTTCGCCCGACGCGGTCTCGCGTGAGACGGGAGATCAGAACACAATCACGCCGCGAGCGCCTTCGCCTTTCAGCATATCGGCGTAGGCCTCATTGATTTGATCCAGACGATAGCGGCGAGACACAAGCTTGCCCAGATCAAGCCGCTTGGAGAGATACAGATCGGCCATCCGGGGGAAATCCCGGGCAGTGTTGGCGGTTCCGTAGTAGGAGCCGGCGACGGTCTTTTCCTGGCGCGTCAGCACGGCCCCCGGCAAGTTGGTCGCGCTGCCGACCGGTGAAATGCCGGCCAGGATGATCATGCCGCCTGGTCTGGCCGCCCGCAACGCCTCTTCCTGGACGGCCGGGATGCCGATGGCCTCAAAGACGTAGTCTGCGCCGCGTCCGCCGGTCAGGGCCCGAATCTCATCGACAGCATTTGGTCCGGCCGCGACGGCGTGGGTCGCGCCAAAGTCCTCGGCCTGCTCCAGCTTCGAAGGAACCCGATCTACGACGATGATTCGACCGGCCCCAGCCAGAGCAGCCCCCATCACGACGCTCAGTCCGACACCTCCGGCACCGTAAACCACGACACTAGACCCGGCGGCAACCTTGGCCGTGTTTACCACGGCCCCCACACCCGTGGTGACCGCACAGCCAATCAGGGCGCTGATCTCCCAAGGCACGCTGGCCGGCATCTTGATCGCGCTTTTCTCCGAGACCACGATCCGATCAGAAAAACAGCCTACGCTGCAAAACTGATAGACGGGTTTCCCGTCGGTCGACAAGCGGGTCGTCCCATCCAACATGGTGCCCGCCCATTTGGTTGCCTTGAACGTCTCACACAGCGAGGGCCGCCCATTCAGGCAATAGAAACACTCCCCGCAACTGGGCGCCCAATCCAGGGCAACCGGATCGCCGGGGACAAGCCGCTTCACTCCGGGTCCGACCGCTTCAATCACGCCTGCTCCCTCATGACCAAGCACCGCAGACATCGGAAATGGGGTGTCGCCCGTGACGATGTGCCAGTCTGAGTGGCAGACACCGGCGGCCTTTACCCGAACCAGCACTTCGCCCGCCCGTGGAGGGTCGAGATCCAGGCTTTCGATCTGAAACGGCGTATTTGGGGAGCGTAAAACAGCAGCGTTTGTCTTCATGGGGCGGATTGTAGGCGCAGTTGGCAGGACGCGGCTCAAATACGGCTCTAACGCGGCACAAATGAAATGGCAAGCCCACCCCTATAATCTGTCTGCTCTGTTGTTTCGATTCGGGAAGCGTCCCGTTTTCAGGTTGGAGAGTGGCACATGCGATTTGATAAATTCACCGAGCGCGCCCAGGACGCCGCCTCACGGGCGGTAGAGCTTCTGCAGCGCTACGGACATACCCAGGTTGACACGGAACATATCCTGCTGGCGTTGCTCGAGCAACCCGAGGGCATCGTTCCCGGGCTGATCGAGAAGATGGGCGGCACCGTGCCGACGATGGCCACCCGCCTGGATGAGGAACTGCGCAAGAGCCCCCGGGTGACGATCTACGGCGGCGGGAACAGCGAGCAGGTGTTCGTCACGCCCCGCGTAAAAAAACTGACTGAGCTCGCCCAGGAAGAGGCGAACAAGATGAAGGACGAGTTCATCAGCACCGAGCACATCTTCCTGGCGATATCCAGCGAACGAAACACGCCAGCCGCGCGGGTGCTCAGCGATTCGAATATCACCAAGGAGCGGATCACTCAGGCGGTTGCCGACATGCGGGGCGGGCAGCGGGTCACCGATCGACAGGCGGAGACGAAGTACCGCATGCTGGACAAGTACTCGCGTGACTTGACCGCCCAGGCCAAGGAAGGCAAGCTCGACCCGGTCATCGGCCGCGACGCGGAGATTCTCAGGGTCATTCAGGTGTTGTCGCGCCGGACGAAAAACAACCCGGTCCTCATCGGCGAAGCCGGCGTCGGCAAGACTGCCATCGTCGAAGGGCTGGCCCAGAAGATTCAGGCCGGCGATGTGCCGGAAATCCTCGAGGGCAAGCGCGTTCTCTCATTGGATCTGGCCGCCATGGTGGCAGGCTCGCGTTTTCGGGGAGATTTTGAGGAGCGTCTGAAGGGTGTCATTGACGAGGTGACCCGCAGCCAGGGCGAGATCATCCTCTTCATCGACGAACTGCACAACGTCGTCGGGGCGGGCACGGGCGGCGGCGCGATGGACGCCAGCAACATACTCAAGCCTGCCCTGGCGCGGGGCGAGTTGCAGACCGTGGGCGCGACCACGATGGACGAGTATCACAAGCACATCGAAAAGGACAGCGCGCTTGAGCGGCGTTTTGCGCCGGTCTTTGTGGATGAGCCTTCGGTCGACGAGACCATCGAAATGCTGCGCGGCCTGCGGGACAAATACGAGGCCCATCACAAGGTGCGTATCTCTGATGCGGCTCTGGTGGCCGCCGCCCGGCTCTCCGACCGCTTTGTCACCGATCGGCGCCTGCCCGACAAGGCCATTGACCTGATTGACGAAGCCGCCGCCAAGCTGCGCGTGGCTCTTTACACGCTTCCGCCTGAGCTCAAGGCCAAGAAACAGGATCTGGAGAAGATGCGGGCCGAAGAGGACGCCTCGGTCGCTCGCGAAGACTACCAGCGCGCGGCAGAGTTCAAATCGACGCGCCTGCGCATCCAGGTTGAGTTTGAATCGCTAAAGGATGTCTGGCAGCGCGAAAAGAACCTCGATGAGCTGGTCGAGGAGGGCGACATCGCCCAGGTCATCGCGCAATGGACGGGCATTCCGGCGACCCAGATGATGGAAGCGGAAAGCGAGAAACTTCTCAAGATGGAAGACCGCCTGCGGGAACGCATCATCGGGCAGGAGGAGGCCGTCGGCGCCGTCAGCGAGGCCATCCGGCGCGCGCGGAGCGGGCTGAAGAATCCGCATCGCCCGATCGGCAGCTTCCTGTTCCTGGGCTCGTCAGGTGTCGGCAAGACCGAGCTCGCCAAGGCCCTGGCATGGTTCCTGTTTGACGACGAAAACGCAATGGTCCGCATCGACATGAGTGAATACAGGGAGGGCCACACCGTCAGCCGATTGTTCGGGGCGCCGCCAGGCTACGTGGGCTACGACGAGGGCGGCCAGTTAACCGAACGGGTGCGCCGCCGGCCATACCAGGTGGTGCTTTTCGACGAAATCGAGAAGGCCCATCCCGATGTGTGGAACGCCCTGCTCCAGTTGCTGGATGATGGGCGCCTGACCGACGGCCAGGGCCGCAAGGTCAGTTTCGCAAACACGGTCGTCATCATGACCAGCAACCTGGGCACCGAGTTCGCCAAGAAGGGCGGCACGCTCGGATTCATGAAGAGCGATCCGGACGGGACCCAGCCGATCGACCACAAGAAGATCGAAGATGCGCTCAAGAAAGCGTTCCGCCCCGAGTTTCTCAACCGAGTGGATGAGACCATCATCTTCGCCCCGCTCTCGATCCCCGACGTCGAACGCATTGCGGACCTGCAGTTGCGCGAGATTCGAAGCAGGCTCGGCGAGCAAGGGCTGACCATCGAGATGACCGACGCGGCTAGGAAGTGGCTGGCCCGCCAGGGCTACGATCCGTTGTATGGCGCACGGCCTCTCCGACGCGCAATGCAAAAGTTCATCGAAGGACCGTTATCGGTGCAGCTGCTACAGGGCGCGTTTAAGGCCGGCGACTCCGTCATCGTCGATGCGAATCCCGAAAATACCGGCATCGTATTCCGGCGCGGCGGTCTCGAAGAGCCGGTCGTCACGCCGGGGCTTCCGGAACAGAGCGGCCAGGCCGCCTGACCCCTCGCGACCTGCCACTCGGAGGAGCTCCACACGCGTGGAGCTCCTTCGTTTTTTTCGCCAATCAGGTCACCGGGGCGGCTCATCGCTTCCTCATGAAGGCTGGTAACATACCGTTTTGTTGTGAATCAGCGCGCATGGACGGTATTTTCTGCGAATATGAGCACCCCTAACTCCGCCACCGTCCTGTACAGGAACAACAGCCTAAATGTTCTTGGAACGCGACTGGCGGTGGGCGATCGTATGCCCGACGTCGAACTTACCGCCCCGGATTTGAGTAAAGTGTCCTTGAGCGGATTTGGCGGCAAAGTGCGATTGCTTAGCGTGGTTCCGTCACTTGACACCGGCATATGCGACGCGCAAACCCGGCGCTTCAATGACGAGGCGCGCAAATTCGGCGATTCCGTCGCGGTGATCACGGTGAGTGCAGACCTGCCATTTGCCCAGAAGCGTTGGCAGACCGGGGCCGAAGCCGGAAACGTCGTGTTGCTGAGCGATCATGCCCGGATGGCTTTTGGCGATGCGACCGGCACGCATATCGAGGCGCTACGACTCGACCAACGCAGCATCTTTGTCGTGGACCGACGTGGAATGCTGCGATACGTTGAATATGTCAGGAACTTCGGCCATCATCCCGACTACGATGCGGCCGTGGCCGCTGCCCGGGCGCTGACGACTGAATAATCGAAGCACAATCTACCAGGAACCAAATGCAGAAAGTCAACGAATTCGCAAATCGCCTCATCTCCAACGTCGAAAAAGTCATCGTCGGCAAGCGCAGCACCGTCGAATTGACGGCCGTTTGTCTGCTGTGCCAAGGACACCTTCTGATCGAGGATGTCCCCGGCGTCGGCAAGACGATGCTGGCCCGCGGACTGGCCCGTTCGATCGGGGGCTCCTTCAAACGCTTGCAGTTCACCCCCGACATGCTCCCTGCGGACGTGACGGGCACTTCGGTCTACAACCAGAAGACCGGCGATTTCGAATTCCGGCCCGGGCCCATCTTCGCCCAAATCGTGCTGGCCGACGAGATCAACCGGGCCACGCCCAAGACCCAGGCGGCTTTGCTCGAGGCGATGGAAGAAAAGCAGGTCACCGTGGACGGCATCACCCGACAGCTGAGCCGGCCTTTCCTGGTGCTGGCCACTCAGAACCCAATCGAATATGAAGGGACGTTTCCGCTGCCCGAAGCGCAGTTGGACCGCTTCCTGATGCGGCTTGCGCTGGGGTATCCGTCAGGTCCTGAACTGATGAAGATCCTCGATGCCCAGCAGTTCCAGCATCCCATTTCGACGCTGACTCAGACAACTACGGCAGAAGAATTGCTTGCCATGCAGGAAGAATTAAAGGCGGTTCACATTGACAACCTGATCAAGGAGTACATCGTCGCCATTGTTGAGCGCACGCGCGGACACCAGGACATTTACCTCGGCGCCAGCCCGCGCGGCGCACTGGCCCTTTACCGCACGTCGCAGGCCCGCGCAGCGCTGGCCGGGCGCGACTATGTCATCCCCGATGACGTCAAGGCACTGGTCGGTCCGACGCTCAGCCACCGGGTCATCATCAGCCCGTCCGCCCGAATCAAGAATGTCAACGCCGACTCAATTCTCGAGGACATCGTCAAGGCCACCCCCGTTCCCGGGACCAAGGTCACGCGATAGGCGCGCTGGCGCATGACACGGTATCGGGTTGTCCTTCTCCTGCTCGTCATCACTCTGATCGGCGCGTTCGCGTCCGGCCGCGCTCTGTGGTGGAGCATCGCTGGAGCGCTCGGCGCGTTAATCGCCGCGGCGCTGGTGTGGTCATGGCTGAGCGTCAACTGGCTGCGCGTCGCGCGGCGCACGATTACGCGGGTCGCTCAAGTCGGCCAGATCCTGGAAGAGCAATTCACGTTGACCAATTTGTCGGCTGCCCCCAAGCTCTTCGTCGAAGTGCGCGATCACTCTTCCTTGCCCGCCCATCGAGCCAGCCGGGTCATTGGCTGGCTGCCGGGCCATCGCTTTCGCGGCTGGCGCGCCCGCACGCTGTGCC
>JBDSIP010000115.1:0-6842 GCA_039917915.1 Thermoflexales bacterium | reverse complement strand
CGCGACCCATTCGACTTTGACCCCTGGGTTTTTGGCTTCAAAGGCGGCCCCGATTTTCTTAAAGGTGTCCGCGCGCGCATTCACGCCATTTATGGCGATCCGGAGCGCGCCGGCCGGTGCCGCAGTGACCGCGGGTTTGGCCGCTTCGGTGGGTTTGGCCGGCGCAGCCGTCGGCGCGGCGGCGTTTCCGCAGGCCGCCAGCGCCATGGCTGACGCACCCATGAAACTTGTCTTCAGAAACTTGCGCCTTGTGATTGGGAACCGGTTCTTGCCACTGGGTCTGTTCATGTGTTTCCTCCTCGAATACTCGGGACACGCATCAATGTATAACAGGGCTATACAATTAGATACAGGCCATTCTATCCAAGACCTCGGAAAATGCAAGACCCGCCAGACGGCGCGAATTCAGCGGTTGAACTGAACGCTCAGCCCGCTTTCGGGCTTCACCTGAAATCGAAAGAGGTCGCCCCGATACACCGACTTGGTGGAGCGCACCGCGAGTCCCGACGCGGTATACGCCACGCCGCGAACCAGAAGCACTGGAGAGTTTTCCCGGACACTTAACAGCCCGGCTTCGTCGTACCGGATCAACGCCGACTCAAAAGAATCTTCAGTCCGAGCAATGCTCAGGCCGCTCACCTGTTCCATCAACTGGCTGAGCGGTGTCGTGCGAAGGTCTTTGTTCAGGATGCCCTCATAGACCTGCGTCGGCAAATAGCTCTTCGCAATGACCGCCGCCTGATCGTCAACGTAACGCACCCGGTTGATCAGAATCACCGGCGCGCCCTCCGCGAGACCCAGGTCACGGGCCACATCCAACGGCGAAACCATGATCCTTTGTTCGATCACGCGCGTGCCCACTCGATGCCCAAGCGCCTGCATCGCAATGCTGAAGGAGAACGCCGTCGTAGGATTCACATCAAGCTTGCCCCGCGAAACGAACGCGCCTTTGCCCGGCCTGCGCACGATCAGACCGTCGAGGGCGAGCCGGTCCAAAGCCCGCCGCACCGTCATCCGGCTGATCTGAAATGCGTCTACAAGCTCGTATTCGGAAGGGAAGCGATCGCCGGGTTTGAGCTGGCCGGTCGCGATCCGATGGCGGAGCAGGTCTTCGAGCTGCTCGTACAGCGGCGCGGGTGAATCCTTGACCAAAAGGGCTGTGGTGCGCTTGCGGGATGCTGATTTCGTCGGCATGGCGTCCGTTTCACTATAGTTTAGCCGCACTCATGACGCTCCTGATGCCAGCGAACGCATCCGCGCCTACCGGCGCAGGTCCGGAAAATACAGGATCGGTGTGAGCGGCGGGTTCACCCAGAAGGTTGTTTCATAGGTCTGACCGTTGTACATGGCCCGGAAGCGCCGTGCGCCGGATGGCGCGTCAGCTGGGAAGTCCATGGACCAGTAGCGGCCCGCGGCGGCGAGGAACGGATAAGCGTTGTCGGTGTAGCTCCACGACTGGTAGATCCCGCCGGCCGGATTGAAGATCGTCAACTGGGTCGGCAGCCCGCCCTGATAGGCCCGGTAGTAAACCTGAAAGGCGATGTGGGCGGCCGCGGGGAAGCGATCCTCGAGGTGGGTGACGGTCGGCAGGCCGCTTGATGGCGCCGGCCCGACCTCAGCGGATGACGATGGCGAGATAGCTTCGATGAGGCGCCAGTTCGAATGAGCGCTTGCGCACCACCCACGATGACAAGTTCGCCAACGGGTCACTTTAGTTCGTGAAAATCCTCCTCCCAAAACTCGCCCGGCCGGCGCGGGCCGGCCGCCTCGCGCTCTTTTTCGGCCCCGCGCAGCTCAACCCGCCGGATCTTGCCCGAGATGGTCTTCGGAAGGGCCGAGAACTCCAGCCGCCGCACACGCTTGTAGGGGGCCAGCCGTTCGCGCAGAAAGCGGAAGATCGCCAGGGCCGTGTCGCGCGACGGCTCGACTCCCGGACGGAGCGAGAGATACGCCTTCGGCACCGCCAGCCGGATCGGATCCGGGCTCGGCACCACGGCTGCCTCAGCGACCGCCGGGTGCTCGATCAGCGCGCTCTCGAGCTCGAACGGGCTGATCCGATAGTCCGAGCTCTTGAACACATCATCAGCCCGGCCGACATACCAGTAGTAGCCGTCTGCGTCGCGGCTGGCCACATCCGAGGTCGGGTAGTAGTCGCCGCCGAGCAGATCGGCGTTGCGCTCCGGGCTGTCAGCGTAGCCGGCCATCAGCCCGGTTGGAGCGGGTTTGAGCTTGATGCAGATCTGGCCCTCGACGCCTTCGTGGCCCTCAAAGTCGACCAGCGCAATGCGGTAGCCCGGCATCGGCCGGCCCATCGCGCCAACCTTGACCGGCTGCCCGGGCGAGTTGCCGATCTGGCAGGTCGTCTCGGTCTGGCCGTAGCCGTCGCGGATGACGATTCCCCACGCCGCGCGGACCCGCTCGATCACCTCGGGGTTAAGCGGTTCGCCGGCGCTGGTCAGCTCGCGCAATTTGACCGGATAGGCCTTGAGGTCCTCCAGAATCAGCATGCGCCAGACCGTCGGCGGCGCGCACAACGTCGTGACACCATACTGAACCAGCGCGGCGAGCGTCTTGCGGGCGTCGAAGCGGGCCTGGTTGTAGACGAAGATGGTCGCGCCCGCGATCCAGGGCGCGAAGAAGCTGCTCCAGGCGTGCTTGGCCCAGCCCGGCGAGCTGATGTTGAAATGGACGTCGCCCGGCTTCAGGCCAATCCAGTACATCGTCGACAGGTGCCCGGCCGGGTAGCTCTGGTGGGTATGCAGGACGATCTTGGGCTTGGCCGTTGTGCCTGAGGTGAAATAGAGCAGAAACGGGTCCGTCGCCCGGGTCGCGCCGTCGGGCCTGAAGACCGGGGACGCATTGTCCGCGCCTGCGTAGGCGATCCAGCCGGCCATGCTGCCCGTCGTGATACGGGTGAAGTCGCCGTGGGTCCCGTCGAATTTGCCCGTTCCCGCCGCGTCGGTGATCACGTGGCGCATCTCGCCTCGGTCGATCCGGTCCTGCAGGTCAGCCCCGGCGAGCTGGGTGGTCGCCGGGCTAATCACGGCGCCGAGCTTCATCACCGCCAGGGTGATCTCCCACAACGGCACGACATTGGGCAGCATCACCAGAATCCGATCCCCGCGCCGGACGCCTGCCTCGCGCAGGAAGTTGGCGACCCGGTTCGAGCGCTCGCGCATCTGGACGAAGCTCAGTCTCGACTCGGCCCCGCTTTCGTCCACCAGCCACAACGCCGGCCGGTCGTTTCCCTCCGCCAGCGCGTCAAAGCAATCGAGCGCCCAATTGAACTCATCGAGCACCGGCCATCGGAAGCCGGCGAACGCGCCGGCGTAGTCCTCGCGATGGGCGATCAGAAAGTCGCGGGCCAGAACAAAGTTCTCGTTTGGGTGCATGCGTGATCTCCCTGCCCGCGGATCGGGCGATGGCGGTGCTCGTCGGATCGGTCCGATTACTTTACTCCCGATCAGAGAAGTTGTGGTGCAGCGCCGCTACCGTGACAAGGCCGGAATCGGGTTGATCGGCTTGCCGTCCGGCTGCGCGCGTCGAAGGATGCGCCCCAGAACCTTGAGCACGATCCGCGGATGCAGCAGAACGCTGGCCGGCCATATGAGATGGGTTACCGCCGCAAAGGTCTCGAACGCGAACGCGTCCGCCGCCCATAACCGCATGAGTAAACACAGTGAATGCCGGGTCATCGATCAAGCACGCCGACATCGTCCTCAGGAATTCACCAAGCAACACATGGACAAAGATGGATCCCGGGAGACGTTGATCAGCGCCACGGGTTTGCCGGGGAACTCCACGCAGCTCACCAGCGAGTCGAAAGTGTTATGAGCGTGCCCGGCACCCCGTGGACATATTCCGGGCTGGAGATCAGCAGTCCGTCCGAGTGGCTAATGAGAGCCCTCAATTCTCTAGCCGGCGCGGACGGCGTGGCGCCTTCGCGGTCCAGATCCGGACTGAAGCACGTGAGGACATCCGTCCGCCGTTCCAAGCGCCTGGCCGTCTCTATAGCATGAGCACGACGATCAGCGCAGGCGCCAAAACTCGGATGTGAAACCCATCTCGGTGAATAACGTTTCCAACTCGTCCACCGTTTTTCTTCGATAGCCCGGATCTCTCCGATCCGGCTCGTAAAACACCTGCGCCAGCGTCCAACACTGCTCAAGCGAAATAATCGCGCCCAGCGGCATGCGCCAATCCGTCAGCCACTTCGAGAGGTGATCTTCCGACCGGAAGATAAGCATCGTTTTTCAGTTAAATACAATATCGCTCCACCATTTGGCAACCGGAATCGCAAAATGAACGATTCCCTGCGCCGGCTCGAGCGCGCCGTCCTTGATTCGCACTGTCATTGAGGTGCCGCAATCGCCGCACGAGGCCTGGATGAACGCATCGCGGTGGAGCGCAGCGGCAATTCCCATCGCATCCCATATGCAGTTCCCGTAGTAGGACTGCCCGTCCACCCGCACGAGAAAGGGTGTGGGCACGGCGGAAAATGGGTTTGCCATCAAGACCTCGCCGCTGTCGCGCTGCAAGACGAGCATGCGCGCGTCGGCCAGGCGGCGGAAGGATGCCTCGATTTCCGCCGGCGGAGATGAGAGCGTCGTCGCCGTTTCGACAATCGTCGGTACCGCGCCAGACTTTCTGGTCTCGTCATAGACGTATCGGCGAACTTCCTGGTCAAATGCGATTCTTTCGGAATCGGTGGACATTGTGGCCCCCTTTTAAACAGGTCACGATAGAAAAAGGTTGATCGAGCGCCGCGCAGGTTACCACATCGGCCTGTCATCTGAAACGGGGCGGGCAACGCCGCCGCGAAAAGGATAGATTGATGAGACTCGAGCCGTGATCAATCCTCATGAGGCGCGGGCATCAAACGTCACTTTGCGATACGCGAACGACAGGCCCTTCAACAGCGGCGCCGGCTGACCCTTCAGATACGTGTCGAAGAACGCCGTTCTCCGCGGTGAGCGCGACCTGGTTGCGCTCGTCGACAAGCAGGGCCCCAAACGGGTGATTGCCATGCTCGCGGGCCAACCGCCCAACTTCAATGGCGGAAGGGAGATGCTCAAGGTCACCGTTGTTCATGGGCAGGCTTCTTGTTCGCGCGATGACGCGGGCGATCACGCACCCGTCATTTGCTTCATAATGCCACACTTGTCCAGGACTTCACCATATCAAAAGATTCGTAACTGCTCAGGCCAAGGGGGCGGGCCTCCTTCACGAGTTTCATCCTGAGCACGCCCCATCGAGCGCAAGCATGCGCACGCGTACAGGGGCGCGCGAAGGACCCCTGTGACGTACAGCAGGATGAAGCGTGAAATGGCGCCAGTTCGCTGTTGCCGATTTGCGCTTGCCCGGGGATAAGCAATAGGGGTCCTTCGTGCGCCCTCATCGTTCGTCCCTGCCTAAGACCCATGGGCGCACTCAGGATGACAATTGTGAGAGGTGCCCGCGAGGATCCCAACGTCGCGAGCCAAGACAACGTCGCTGCTGACGCCGTCAGCGTGGTGCGCATGCCCATGGCCTGAGCAGTTACAAAGATTCAACGTTTTCCGATCCAAAGACGGCCACCCTTCAGCTCAAATACTTTCAGGCCTGGACCACCCACCTGTTGCGATTGCTGGCTGGCTGGTTGCCCGGGGTCGCCCACTCTGAGGCGATGTCGCCCTGAGCCTGCATCTTTGGCCGGACATCCTGCGCGCTCATTCACCCGTCATCCCGCGCGAAAGCGCGGGACCCATAGCGCGGGCGGGCGAGATCGTGGCCCCTGCCTTTCCCGCCATGATGATTCGCAACTTTTGGTCGCCGCGTCTTTGAGCCTGCTTCCGTCATCGGTCGTCGGCCATCGGGCAGCCTATATCATTCCCCCCATGCCCCAACCCCTCATCGTCCACCATATGGGCGCGCTGGATGGCTGGCCCCATCCCGCGAATACGCTCGAGACCATTGAAGCAAGCCTGAACGCCGGCGCCGACGTCATCGAAATCGACATCACCGCCCTGGCCGATAGCGACTATCTGCTCGTCCATGATTCGGAACTGCACCGTGAGACCGATGGCGAAGGCCAGACCGGCGCATGCACGTCGGCCGCGGCCCGCGGGCTGTATGTGCGCTGGGGCGGCGCGGTCACGGCGTATGCCGTCCCGCAGCTCGGCGACGTAGTCGCCCTCTTCCAGCGTTTCCCGCGCAAGACCCGCCTGCAGCTCGACTTCAAGAACGCCATCCCCTTCGCGACCGACGAGCCGCTCGAGCGGCTGGCCCGGATCGTGGCCCCGCTGGGCGAGCGCGTCATCGTGAGCAGCGGCGCGGACTGGCAGCTCCGCCGGTTGCGCAAGTTCGCGCCGGCCCTGCGGCTGGGCTTCGACATCATGTGGGTGCTGGACTGGTCGGCCCACCCCGAGAAGCGCGATCCGCGCGAGCTGCCCAAGACGGTTGGCGCCTATGGCTACCTCGACGATCATCCGATCGCCGTGCGCAAGATCTGGCCGCCGGCGGTCTATCTGGAAAACCGCTGCGAGGCGATGCTGGGCTTGGTCCCGGGGGTCGAGATCTGGTATGTTCGGCACACCTTTATCCAGCGCTGCCTCGATGACGGCTTCAACCTCGCGGCCTTCCTGCACTCGAACGGGATCCAGATCGATGCGTGGACGATGGACGCGGGCAAGCTTGAGGTCGATGCGAGCGCCCCGATCCTGCGCGATGCTGGGGTGGGCTTGTTCACCACCAACACGCCTGCGGCGATGCGGAAGCTGTTGAAAGGGTAGGCGCGCACGCATCGCATGTCACCCTGAGCCGGGCCATGCGGCCAAGGCAGGCTGGCGTGGAACGGCCCGGCG
>JBDSIP010000114.1:0-2924 GCA_039917915.1 Thermoflexales bacterium | reverse complement strand
ACGATTGTGCCGCTATAGGGCGAGGTTTCGCCCGTGCCCTGCACTTGACCGATCGACAAAACCGGGCCTACGCAGGCCGGCGAGAGCGTGGGTGTCGCCGTTGCGGTGGCCGTTTCAGTCGGCGTTGCTGTGGGAGTCGCCGTCGATGTGGCGGTTGAAGTGGGCGTCGGCGTGCCCAGACAGGCGCCTGGCGTCCCGTCAATCTGGCCTCGGATTTCTCCGCCACCAAAAGCGGACGAATGGATGTTGAAATAGGCGAGGCCGGCCAGAATACTCGGCTGCTGGATCTCGGTAAACGACCACGAGCCCACCTTTGGCGAACCCGCCGAAAGGCCCTGCAGCACACCCGATGCAACCCCCCGGGCGGAAAACCCGTGGATGTGGGCATTGTTCTCTGTGCCAGTCAGCCCGGAGTACGAAATGTTGTAATAGAGGATGTTGGCGACCGTGTCAACCTCGACAAAGCCGCTTCCCGTCGCCGGGCTGGCGTTCGCCGGGACTTCCTGCGCGCCATCCAGGCTGATGCTGTAGCGCACGCACAACGGGATTGAAGTTGCGGTCGGCGTCGCAGTGACTGTCGGCGTGCTCGTGGGCGTGTTGGTTGGTGAAGCGGTGGCGGTTGGCGTGCAGGTCGCCTGAGGCGTGCTGGTCGGCGCCGGTGTTCCAGCCGCGCCACCGTAGATCATCGGCAGGTAAAGGATGAAGTTGTAGACCGGGGGCTCGCAACCCGCGGCGACGCGTGGGGCAGATGGCGCTGCTTCGGGGGCCCCAATCAACGGACTGCGGGCATCCGCCGCGGCACCCGCGTCGGCGCTATCGGAGACTGCGCCTGGGACAGCCAGCCGCGCGAGGGCGGATACCGGGATGGGGGCGAACAGAATGAGCGAAGCGGCGAGGATTAGGCGAACAAGCTGTGGAATATGTGAACTTATGAATGTCATGTGTCGTGCAATTCCTCGTCGCGCCACCAATGCCAACGGCCAGGCACAAGGCGGAGCAGCTCCGCAGTCCGATTTATGAGTATTTGATGAATTGTAATCGGTGTTCTGCCGCAATTTTGGTTTCGCTACTTAACGACCGTGGCTCTAGCTTGGCCCCAGTTCCGAGCGGCCACCTGCGCCTGCGCGTCGGCGCGCGTGTTCGACATCGCCGAGGCATGTCGCACTATTCCTGCATCTCGGAGGTAGGCGCCGACGCGCTTTGCCCGCATGAAACCTGGAGCGCCTACCTTCGAGGTTCAGGATGACACGAGGTCGCTCGCGCCGCTGTTTGCTTTCGCATCGAGGCACAGTCCCGCGCACACCGAACACCCGTTCTACAATAGGCCACCCGCCCATGCCGATCAATGCAAACGCGTTACGCGCCCGGATTGAAGCCGCCGCCGCGGGCGCGTCGCGCGATCTTGTTTCGCGCGCAGCGCTGCTCGACAGGCTCGCGGCGCTGCTTCGACCCGGCGCCGATCCGGCCCCATTTGCGGTTGACGATGAAAGCGCAAGGGCCAATGCCGCGCGGGCCCGCTTCAACGCCGGCGAGAGCCCGCCCCAGACGATTGCATGCGGAGCCGCCAGAGCCATTCCTTCCGCCTATGCCCTCATCGCCGTGGATGGCTCGCAGATCCTGCCTGATCGGCATAAGCCGGTGATGTGGGCCCTCGCCCGGGCGGCCGCGGTCTGCATCGTGTACGGGCGCGGCCCCGATCCTGCCCTCGCCCGCGCGCTATCGGGCGAACCCATCTTGCGCTTCTGGCCTGAGGAAGAGCTATGGACGTCCGGCCGGGAAGGCGAGCCACTCACGACCGGTGATATCAACACCGAGCGCGACGTGCTCGAGCGCGAGCTTCTGGCCGATCGCTGCGAGGCCGCCGCCGTCGCGGGCCTGCTGCCGATTGCGCTGACCGACGGTTCACTCCTGCCCTTCAGCCTGCTGAACGATCGCGCCTGGGGAAACCGGCCCGACCCGCGCACCTTGGAGTCGTTCCGGCGCGTGTCAATTGCCCTCACCCGAATGAAAGAGGCGGGCGCGCTCGTCGCGGGCTACATCGAGCGCCCGAACAGCGCTGCCGTGCTCAAGGCGTGTTCGGCGGTCGGCGGGATCGTTTTGATCCCGCCGACCGTCTTTGACCGCCACCTGTACGAGCGCCTGCTCGGGCCCGGACAACGGGGCGCGCTCTTCGACCCCGGCTGGCGGGTGAACGGCCCGGATTTGCTTGGCAGCGACGGAAACGCGATCCGGGCTGCCTACGCCCGGCTCGAGCCGGCCGCCTCACGACCAAACATCATCCGGATCGAAGTGCCCGAGTGGCGCTGTGGCGCGGGCGACCTGGTTATGCTCAGCGCCATCCTGGCCCGTCAGACCCGCCTTGGGGGCGGCTATCCCTTCCTGCTCAAGGCGGCTCATGAAGAGGCCGTCCTCACGCTCCGCGATCAGGCCGAGCTTGACATTGCCCTGCTCGCGGCCATGCAGCGTCACGGCCTGCGCGTTTCCGCGTCGCTCAAACAGTCCGCCAAGGAGATCGAATGACCGTTTCCTCCCAACCCCTCATCGGCCGCGTGCGGCATGCCCGCGTACCCGCCTTTGTCTTTGGCACCCGCCTGCCCGAAAGCGCCGTGCCGCGCTTTGGATCGCTGGTCCGCACCCGCCTGCGCGCCCTCGACGTCACCGTGTATGGGCTTGTCTACGACATCGAAGTCAACGCCGACGACGCCGGGACGACCCGCCTGCTCTCGATTGCCGAGGACGTCCTCGATGAGGAGCTGGAGTGGGAGCGCAATCGGCTGATTCCGTTGGACGTCAGCGTGCTGTGCGTGGGCTACCGCGACGCGGCCGGCGCATTGCGCCAGGCGCTGCCCCCCCAGCCGCCGATCTCGCTGGACGCCATTCACATCTGCGACCCGGCCGAATTGCGGGCCTTCCATTCCCAGCTC
>JBDSIP010000113.1:0-4914 GCA_039917915.1 Thermoflexales bacterium | reverse complement strand
CACTTGTGCGTTTGGAGTCGTGGAATTACGGGCTGCCCGGAAGCGGCTCAGGAGGGCAAGCCGCCTGGCGGGCCGAGCTAGCGATCGTTGGCGAAACCGCCACCGTCGACGTGGACGGGGTGCTGACCTTGAGTTTGCGTCATGGATCGGCCGCGTAGGATGTTTTCCGCAGACTGGCGCTGTCCTCGGATGGAACGCCGCCATCGGCCCAAGTCACGAATGCGGGAGATGGGCGGTCTAAACGTTTAGTCGGAGGCATCCGGGCAATGCGTCCACAGAAATCGCGCGATCGCGCCCGTCACGCCAAAAGCTTTCAGGTCGTCAGCATAACGCATGCGAGCGGACGTTCACGCCCGCATCAGCCGCGCCAAATACGCCTCAGCCCGCGCTTTCATCAGTTCACCTGTGATGCCACGCAGCCCTAACTCCGCCCAGGGGCGATAGGGCGTCGGTTGGGGCAGGGACCAATCCAGGAGCGAGATGACATCCCAGTACGGATCATGCTGGAAGCCCGGCGCCGCCCGGAGGTAGGCCGCCAAAAATGCGTCCGCGACCGGGACGCCATACATGAACGCCAGGTTGCTGCGGCAGTGGGCGACATCGATCGAGGCCGGGCCGCGGCAGGCGTTGACCCAATCGACGACCCCGCTGATCGCGCCGTCCTGCCAAAGCACGTTGACCGGGTGGAAGTCGCGATGAACAAAAACCGTTGGATCTGCGGGCGCAGGGCGGGCGGTGATTGCGATGGCATGCCGCCAGACCGAAGTATTCGCCGACCAGCCAGGGATGACTGCCGTCGCGGGATCAAACCATGCAAAGCAGGTCCAGGCCAGACCTGTCGCCGGGTGTCGATGGATCGCGGCCAGCGCGAACGCCAGGCGCTCGATCCAGGCGGCCTGGTCGTCCGGCAATAGCACGACCTCACCGCGCAGCCGGGTCATGAGCAGCGCGGGCGCGCCAAATCCGATGCCCTCGCCCGACCAGGCGATCAGCCTCGGGGCGGGGCACCCGGCCAGGGCCGCCTCGCCCAACGCCGCAGCCTCATGCGCGGGCAGGTCGGGCTCGTCGGCGAGCCAGGCGGCGTTGTCGAACAGGCGCAGGACTGCGCCGTCGGCCTGGTCACCGCCCGCATGAACGCGGTAAACCGATGAGGTTGTAGCTCCGGCCATCGGTTCGAGGCTGATTGCGTCGGGCGCAACGCTGAGGGCGTCGGCCAGCCAGGCGCGGGCGGCTGGTGTGAAGGGCATGTCTTCCAACGAAGTGGCGACCGGCAGTTTCATCCAGCGCCATCAAAACAAGCGCAACTGCTCCGGCGGCTCGGGCGGCGGTGTCTTGCGTTCGGGCGCGATCGCGGCGATCAGCGCCGGGAGCGCCTCGAAGTCGGCGATGATGGCGTCGCGCAGGGCGGGTTGGTGCAATGCCGCGGCCGGGTGAAACATCGGCACGATCGTTCGACCTTCGATCTTTTTGGCCCTGCCATGAATGGCGGAAATCTTGGCCCCGGGGAACCAGCGGGCCATCGAAAAGCGGCCCAGGGTGACGACAACGGCCGGGTTGATCAATTCGATCTGCTGATCGAGATAGGGCCGGCAGGCATCGATCTCGTCGGGGGTCGGGTCGCGATTCTCGGGTGGGCGGCATTTCACGACGTTTGTGATGAAGACGTCGGCCCGCCGATACCCGGCGCTGGCGATCAATTCGTCGAGGAATTTGCCGCTGGCCCCGACAAACGGGCGGCCCTGCTGGTCCTCGTTGAAGCCCGGCCCTTCGCCGATCAGCATCAGGGCCGCGTGCTTTGGCCCCTCGCCCGGGACGGCGTTCTTGCGGGTTGCGCCTAACGGGCAAAGCTGGCAGGCGCGCACGGCGGTGGCAATCTCAGTGAGCTCGGTCATCGAGGCGGCATTGTACTGGGAGTGAGGATTCGGACACGCCATCCCCCGGCGAAGCCGGGCCGATCGATTCCCAAGTAGGCTTCGTGACCACCGTCAAGGTTTGAACGTGTAGCCGCGCCCGGCCACCGTTTGCACATGGCGCGGTTTTCCCGGATCGGCTTCGATCTTCTCGCGCAGGCGGCGCACGAGCTGGGCCAGGCTGTCGTCGCGCACCCCGCGCTCGAAGATGGCGTCTTCCGGCCAGACCGCGTGGATCAGGTCGTCCTTGTCGCAGACGGATCCGATGTGAGCGCGCAAATACTCGAGCAGCGCGCTTTCCTTGGCCGTGAGGGCGGTCAGCCGGGAAGCGTCAAAGCCCTGCGCCCGCGCTTCACGGGCAGGACGCCCGTCCATCAGCAACGGCAGAGCGTCGAGGCTCGCCCGGCGCAGTTCTTCTGGCGCGGGATTGTCCGACCAGAACTCCTCGACCCGGGCGCGCACGGCGGCATGCGCGCCAATGCCGGCCGGTGTGAGCGGCGCCCCGTCCGCGAGAGCCTCGCACCCGGCTCGGAGCATCGAGGGATACCCGCCCGTGATGCGGGTCAACGTGCTGGCCTCGGCCGCGCCCCAATTCAGGCTCTTGCGCTCCGCAAACACCATGACGTTCCATGCAGCGTCGGCGGCGCTCAGGCAACCGAGGGCGATCGTATGGGCATGGCACAGCTCGGCCAGCTCGCTGGCGGGCGGCAGGCCGTGGCGGGTACCGAAGACCAGGGACAGGCGGAACTTGCGCGCGTCGCGCAGGGCGCGCAGATTCCCGGCGATGGCGCCGGTGGGAATCAGCGCGTCAAACCGATCGAACAGCAGCGCGACGACGCCATCGGCCACGGCCGAGTCGAGGGCGATGTCCAACGCGGAAATTTCATCCTCAACCAGCGCCCCCGAGCCGGTGAGCGCGCGCCGGATCAGCCTGAACAACGCCTCGGGCGTGTGATCGGTGAGGCGGTTGCAATCGACCAGCGCCCAGCGCGGCGGATTAGGCGCGCGATGGGCGAGCCAGCCAAACAGGTTGCTCTTGCCGGCCCCGCTCAAGCCGACCACCGAGACGCAATCGCCGCTGCGGGCGGCGGCCAGAATTCTGGCGACTTCGGTTGCCCGGTAATCGGCGGGGTACGCCTCCCAGATTGTCAAGCCGTCCCCATTTTCGCAGGGATCGCGTCGGGGAGCAGCGTGTCGACATCGCGGATGGGGCGGGACGTCCAGGCGATCACGCCAACCAGCGCGCTGGCGATTCCGGCGAAGGCGATGAGCAGGCCCATGCCTGCGCCCGCGCCAACGCCAACCAGCCCGCCAAAGAGGCCAGCCAGAGGGCTCTCGCCATTGCGCAGGGCCGGTTCGAGCACGAAATCGGACAGGGGTCCGGCGATCAACGGTGTGATCGGGTTGGTGATCCAGGCGATCAGCCGGCGGGCGGAGAACACCCGGCCCTGGGTGTCGGGCGCGACCTTGGCCTGCCAGATGGCTTGATTCGAACCGTTGGTCAAGGGGATGGCCAGCGCGCCTAGAAAACTCCCGATCAGCCAGACCGGCGCGGACTGGCCCAACCCGAGGATCAGCATCCCCATCAGCCCGGACCAGACAAATCCCGCCACAACGCCAAAACTTCGGCGTTTGAAGCCTCCCCACACGCTCATGACGATGCCGCCGATGATGCCGCCGACAGCGCCGGCCGTCTGCACGCTGCCGAAGGTAAACGCGTCATTGCTGGAACGCGCAAGGATCATCGGCGCCATGATGCTGAAGCCGATTCCGCTGAACAAGTTCCCAAACAGAAAGGTGAGCTGCAACCCCAAAAGGCTTGGCCGGGCAAAAATGTAGCGAAAGCCGAAGATCGCCTCCTGGATCAGGTTGCCTTTGCCGGCGGCGCCTTCGGCTGTACGGGGTGGCTGGGGGACAAAGACCAGGGCCAGCGCGCCGACGGCCAGGATGAAGGTCAGGATGTCAAACGTCAACAAGCCAGACAACCCGATCACCGGGAAGAACGCGCCGGCGAGCAGCGGAGCGATCACGCCCGGGCCTGCGTCCATCAGCGACACCAAGCCGTTGGCCCGCCCAAGCTGCTCCTTGCCGACCATCAGGCTGATGCTCGCTGAATAGGCCGGGAACTGGAAGGATTCGAACGTTCCGGAGATGACGGCCGCAATGTAGAGATGCCAGATCTGCAGACTGCCGCCGAGATAGAGGATGAAGATCAGGACCGTCGACGCGCCGGCCCCGATGTCGCTCAAGGCCATCATGAGTTTGCGATTGTGCCGGTCGACCAGGGCGCCGGCGAAGGGCGACATGATGAGCAGAGGAGTGATGAAAGATACCTGGACCAGCGCCAGGGCCGTGGCGCTGCCGGTCATCTGGTAGGCCCAAATGGTCAGGGCGAACTGCGACATGCGCGAGGCCAGGA
This sequence comes from Thermoflexales bacterium, assembly GCA_039917915.1. GTDB lineage: Bacteria > Chloroflexota > Anaerolineae > J036 > Brachytrichaceae > Brachythrix. The sequence continues at coordinate 585 of JBDSIP010000113.1, read as the reverse complement.
TCGAGACCATCTGGCCAAGCCAGACCACAATAAAGGCCGTCATGCCGCGGGGTTGCTGAAAGCGTCGAGGGTCGGTCATGAATTGCTACCATCATTTTACGCAAGTTGAAGAATCGAGCTTTTCGCGCACGTTTTCACCACAAAAGCACAAAGGCGCCAGGGGAAAGAGCCAGCTTATTTGTGTCTTTGTGGGCAATTGCTCAGCCCAATCTCGAAGAATCGGACTTTCGCCGCCGCCCCGGTGACCTGTCAGGTCGGCCCGCCGCCCCGGTGACCTGTCAGGTCGGCCCGCCGCGGCGCTATACTCGCGCCGCCATGGATAGCCTCGGATACATCCTCAAGCGCTTGCGCGAAAAGAAGCATTTCACCCAGGCCGAAGTGATCGAGAAAAGTGGCCTGGACCGCAGCTCAAGTTACGTCTCCAGCCTGGAGACCAACAAGAGCAGCCCGACCGTCGATGAGCTCGATCGTCTCGCCGTGTTGTACGGCACCACCCTCCAGGATATCCTCAGCGACTGGAAGGGCATCAATCCGAGTTGGGATTTCACCCCGAACCCTGACATCCAGATGTTGATGTCGTTCTAC
>JBDSIP010000112.1:0-3770 GCA_039917915.1 Thermoflexales bacterium | reverse complement strand
CGATGACCGTGCGGGCGACGAGCATGCCGGGGCGCTCGGCATTGACGGTCCCGATGATGGCCGCCCGCGCCCCGAAGGGATGGGCCCGCATCGCGGCCAGCATGGCCTCGGCCTTCTCGCGGGCGACGATGGCGACCAACTTGCCCTCGTTCGCCACGTAGATCGGATCCATCCCCAGCAGGTCGCAGGCCGCCTGAACCTCGGGATTGACCGGAAGCGCGCGCTCGTCCAGGTTGATGCCGACCCGCGATGCCCGCGCGATCTCGTTCAGGGTCGAGGCCATCCCGCCCCGGGTTGGATCGCGCAGGACATGCACGGCGGCCGGGTCGACCGCGAGCAGCGCTCGCACCAGGCCGTTTAGCGGCGCGCTGTCGCTCTCAATGACCGTGTCGAATTCGAGCCCCTCGCGCACGCTCATGATCGCCATGCCGTGATCGCCGATCGTGCCGCTGACCAGGACCACATCACCCGGCCGGGCCCGGCTGGGGCCGATGCTGACCCCATCCGGGATCAGCCCGATGCCGGAGGTGTTGATGAACATCTCATCGCCATGCCCGCGATCGACGACCTTTGTGTCGCCGGTCACGATCTGCACCCCGGCCGCGCGGGCCGCCTCGGCCATCCGCTCAACCACTCCGCCGAGCTTGTTCATCGACAGGCCTTCCTCGAGGATGAAACCGGCGGTCAGATACAACGGGGTCGCTCCGCACATCGCCAGGTCATTGACCGTGCCATTGACGGCCAGATCGCCGATGCAGCCGCCGGGGAAGAACAACGGACGAACCACATACGAATCGGTCGACATGGCCAAACGCCCGCCGGCAACGCTGACCACTGCCCCGTCGCCCAGGTCTTCGAGGACCGGATTGCGGAAGGCAGGCACGAACAGGTGATCGACCAGCTCGGCCGAGAGCTTGCCCCCGCCGCCATGGCCCATGACGATGTTCGGGTAGTCCCGCAGGGGGAGCGGGCAGGCCCAGTTGCTGAAGTCCATCAAGCGTTCTTGAACCGGCCGTAGTTGAAGTAGGCGGCGCAGGCGCCTTCGCTGCTCACCATCGTCGCCCCGAGCGGGTTGCGCGGGGTGCACTCCTTCCCAAAAGCCGGGCACTGGTTGGGCTTGAGCAGGCCCTGCAGGACCTCGCCGCTGTGGCACAACGCAGACTCTTGTGTCTTGATCCCGGCCACGTCAAAACGCCGCTCGGCATCGTAGCCGGCATAGGCCTCGCGCAAACGCCACCCGCTGAGGGGGATTGTCCCGATCCCGCGCCAGCCGCGGTCGGTGACCTCGAAGACCTGCTCGAGCAGTTTCTGGGCGGGCAGGTTGCCCTGCACGTTCACTGCCCGGGCATAGGCGTTCTCGACCCGCGCTTCGCCGGCCTCGAGCTGGGCGACCGCCCGGCGGATGCCCTCCAGCACGTCCAACGGTTCAAACCCGGTGACGACGATGGGCACATGGTGTTTCTCGGCCAGGGGCGGGTATTGCCAGGTGCCCATCACGCTGCACACATGCCCGGCGGCCAGAAAGGCCTGCACCCGGCAACTGGGCGAGGTCATGATCGCCTCGATGGCCGGGGGCACGAGCACATGCGAGACCAGCATCGAGAAGTTCTTCAGGCCCTGGCGTTTGGCCACGTCGACGGCCATGGCGTTGGCCGGGGCGGTGGTCTCGAAGCCGATCCCAAAGAAGACCACCTGTTTGGCCGGGTTGTCGCGGGCGATGGTCAGCGCGTCCAACGGCGAATACACGATACGCACGTCGCCGCCCTCGCTCTTGACCCGGAACAGGTCCTTGCTGCTGCCCGGCACGCGCAACATGTCGCCAAACGAGCAGAAGATCACACCCGGCGACGACGCGATGGCCAGGGCCTTGTCGATGAGCTCGAGCGGGGTGACGCAGACCGGGCAGCCCGGGCCATGGATCAGCTCGATTTGTTCGGGCAGCAACTGGTCGATCCCGTTCCGAATGATCGAATGGGTCTGCCCGCCGCAGACTTCCATGATCGCCCACGGGCGGGTGGTGATGGCCCGAATCTCAGCGCCCAGGCGTTGGGCGAGGGCGCCGTCGCGAAATTCGGTCAGGTATTTCATTTCGGGCTGGGGGCGGCGGATTGGGGATCGTAGTGGAGTTCTTCGGCCAGGGCGTCGATGTCCTTGAACATCTGGAGCGTCTCCATGGCCGAGGCCTCATCGACCTGGGTGATCGCAAAGCCGACATGCACAATCGTGTAGTCGCCGACAGCGATCTCGGGCAGATAGGCCAGGCATACCTCTTTGACGATCCCGCCAAAGTTGACCTTGCCCATGCGCACGCCATGCGCCTCATAGATTTCTTGAACGCGTCCCGGTATTCCCAAACACATACACGCCTCCTGACATTTTCCGGAAACGGCATCCCCCGGCGGAGCCGGGGGATGCCGTTTCCGGAATGGGTTATGTCGGCAAATCGGAGTGTATCACCGGCCTTTGCGTTGTTGCAGCACATAGTCGAGCCACTCCTGCATGCCGGCGCCGGTCTTGGCTGAGACCTCGAAGATGCGCATATTCGGGCGCATGGCCAGGATATTGGCCCGGGCGGCCTCACGGTCAAACTCACATACCTCAGCCAAATCGATCTTGGTGATGATGGCGGCGTCGGAGGAGTTGAACATGGGCGGGTATTTCAGGGGCTTGTCCTCGCCCTCGGTCACGCTGAGCAGGACGATGCGCAGATCCTCGCCGAGGTCATAGCTCGACGGGCAGACCAGGTTGCCAACGTTCTCGATGAAGAAGAACTCGAGCGCGGGCAGGTCGAAGCCATCGAGGTGGGCGGCGACCATGTCGGCTTCGAGGTGGCAGTTGCCATGGGTGATGATCTGGCGCACGGGCGCGCCGCTGCGGGCCAGGCGCTTTGCATCGTTGTCGGTTTGCAGGTCGCCGACCAGTGCGCCGGCCGGATGGCCGCTCTCGCGCAGCGTGCGCAGGGTGCGCTCGAGCAGGGCGGTCTTGCCCGTGCCGGGGCTCGAGACCAGGTTCAGGGTGAGCAGGCCAGCCGCCCGAAAGCGCAGACGCAGGGCCGAGGCGAGCTGGTCGTTCTTGTTCAGAACGGCTTTGCGGATGTCAAGGAGTCGGGAGGGCAAGGGAGGCCTCAGGAATGGCGTCGACGTAGACAGTGTCGTCGACGTCGATCTCGATGGACTGGAGTTCAAGTTCACGGCCCTGGATCATGCGCGGGCCGGGCGCGCCGCAGGCCGGGCAGGCGAAGGTCTGCAGGCCATCGAGGGTGGTTTGAGTATGGCAGACGTTACAATCCAGGATGACGGGGAGTTCTTCGATCACAAGTTCGGAGCCCTCGAGCAAGGTGCCCTGGGTGGTGATCTCGTAGCCGAATTCCAACGCGTTGCGGACTACGCCGGATAGGGCGCCCAGCCGCAATTGAACCCGGGTGACCCGCCGGGCTCCGGCTTTCTCGGCGGCTTCAACCGCCGACTCGACCAGGCTGTGCGCGATCGAGAGCTCATGCATGCGCTCATTCTATCGCCGCACTTGAGCTGGCCAGCCCGTTTGGCGCAGGGTCTTGTCCGCAGATTGACGCAGATGGAGCAGATTGAACATACCTGACGGCGGCCCTCGCTACAAGCCACACTTGGGCACGCCCCCCAGGTGTTTCCGGAGACGATATTCACCGCCCCGGCGTACGCCGGGGCGGGGAATATCGTCTCCGGAATCCATTACAACTTAACGATATCAGCCTGGCCGGTCATGCCCGGTAACAGCTTGCGCGTGGTCGGATC
>JBDSIP010000111.1:0-8579 GCA_039917915.1 Thermoflexales bacterium | reverse complement strand
GGCCGAGATCAGCTCGCCGATGACGGCCCCGATGAAGGGCCCGATCAGCACGCCCACGACGTTGAAGAAGAGCCCGACAATCCCGCCGAGAAAGGCGCCGAAGACCGCCAGTTTGCTGGCCCCCAGCTTCTGCACCCCGAGCACCGTCGCGGCCCAATCCACCCCGAACGAGAGGAGCATCAATACAAACCCGCTCCCAAGTCCGAGCACGCCCACCCGCTGAAAATCCCCCGCCCACGCGCCGAGCACGAGTCCGAGGAAGACCACCGGCACGCCCGGCAGCACCGGGGCTACGATCCCGACGATTCCAATCACCACCGCGGCGGCGGCCAGGACCCACAACACGATTTGTACTGCTTCAGGCATCCGCCGAATCTATCACGCTTGCCCGAGTAAAATCGCCCTCCGATGAGTAACGACATTCTTCAGCCGCTGGCGACCTTTATCGCGACCAGCATCCTCAAACAGCCCAAGCGCGTTATCAAACCCACTGAGGCCCTCCTCAGCAGCGGCTTGATCGACTCGTTTCACCTGGTCGATCTCGGCCTCTTCATCGAGAAGACCTTTGACGTCCGAATCGACGACGCCGACCTAAACAAGGATACTTTCGACACCCTGGACGAGCTGGCCGCCGTCATCTCCGCGAATCGGGGCTGATGAGCACCCTCGTTGCCGCGCTGCGCGCCCATTGGGAGGCCCGCCCCAATCAGCCGGCCATCCACCTGCTTCGGGCAAAACGCCCGGATGTGGGGCTGACGTATCGCGATCTGATTGACGCGGCGGCTGGCGTCGCGGCGCGTCTGGCGGCGGCCGGCATTGCCCGCGGCGAAGTCGTCGCCATCATCCTTCAGCACGGCGAACCCCTTGTCGCCGCGTTCTGGGGGGCCGTCCTGCATGGCGCCGTCCCGACCATCCTGCCGTTTCTGACCGAGAAGCTCTCACCCGAGAAGTATCGGCGGGATCTTGCGTCGCTTTTCGCAATCACCCGCCCGGCCGCCATCGTCACCTATGCCGAGTTTGGGGCCGAAGTCCGCCGGGCCATCGCTGATGCGCCCTCAGGCATGGCGACGCCGATGGTTCTCGACTTGGATACGGTCGAGCCGGTTGCGCCCGATTGGGATGCGCTTGGCGGCGCGGCCGCCCGTCCTGAGGATATCGCGCTGCTCCAGCACAGTTCTGGCAGCACAGGGTTGCAAAAAGGAGTTGCCCTCTCGCATCAGGCCATATTCAATCAAGTCGAGAGCTATGGCCGGGCCATCGGCCTGGCTCTGGGCACCGACGTAATCGCGAGCTGGTTGCCGCTGTATCACGACATGGGGCTCATTGCCTCGTTTGTGCTTCCCGTCACGCTTGGTGTGCCGCTGGTCCTCTTATCGCCGTTTGACTGGGTGCGCGCCCCGGCCCGCCTGCTTCAGGCGATCTCGACCTATCGCGCGACGCTGTGCTGGCTGCCCAACTTCGCCTACAACTTCAGCGCCACCCGGGTCCGTGATCGTGATCTTGAAGGTCTTGACCTGTCCTCGATGCGGGCGTTCGTAAACTGCTCGGAACCGATGCGGGCCGCCAGCCATCGCATGTTCGTGCAGCGCTTTACGGCGATCGGCGTGCGTGACGCGATGTTGTCGACCTGCTATGCCATGGCCGAGAACGTCTTTGCCGTCACCCAGGGCGGTATCGCTGGGCCGGTGGTCGTCGACCGCCCCGTGGCCCGCGACCTGCGCGAGAACCGGCATGCCCGCCTTCTCCTGCCGGGTGAAGCCGCCGACGTCGTCGAAATGCTGTCCGCTGGCAGGCCCATCGACGGCGTCACGCTCCGCATCGTCAACGATGCCAACGCGCCGATCGGTGAGCGGCACATCGGAGAGATCTGTCTGCGCTCGAACTCAATGCTCACCGGCTACTTCCACCGCGACGATGCCACCCAGACCTCGATTCGGGACGGCTGGTTCTTCACCGGTGACTACGGCTATTTGGCGGATGGCGAGCTGTTTGTCACGGGCCGCAAAAAGGATCTCATCATCGTGGGCGGCAAGAACGTCTATCCGCAGGATATCGAGCTTTTGGTCGAGGAAGTCGAGGGTATCCGGTCCGGCCGGGTCGTGGCATTTGGACTGTTTGATGAGGCCGCGGGCACCGAAGAAATCGCGGTGATTGCCGAGATCGAGGAAACCGACGAGGACGGGCTGGCCCAGTTGCGCGAGGACATTCGGCGCACGATCGCCCAACGTTCGGATGTCGTGGCGCGCGTGATCGAGTTGGTCCCTCCGCGTTGGCTGATCAAGACCAGCAGCGGCAAAGTGGCCCGCACAGCGAACAGGGAAAAGTATCTGGCTATGGCTTCGGCGTCGCCGCCGGCGCAGTCTCCCACTTGAATACGCCGGTGTACTCGTGGGTATGCACGCAGGCGGTTTCTGCTTTGGGGGTGAAGCTTCGGGTCATTTTGACCGAGGTCGGCCCGCTGAACGTCGCCACCATCTTGACCGTGCCGTCGTTGAGCGCGGTCAGGCCCTCGTAGGCAAAGACGCCCGGCTTCACCCGGGTCATCGTATACGGTTTTGGCTCCTGGTTCTTCCACACCAGGGTGTTGCCCTCGGGAGTCACCTGGACCAGGCCATACGCAGGCAGGATCGAGCCGCCGCTGCATCCCTTCAGGCTGTCGGGACCAACCTGGGTGTCCCACACCGACTGGGTCTTGGGCGTGAAGTCCTCTCCTGGTTCATCAGTGGGCTTGACCGGTTTCGTCGGCGCGAGGGCGGGGGCCGGCGAGTCCGCCGTGGCCGGCGCGGCCGCAGTGGGTGGAGCCGCCGTCGCTGAAGTAGTCGGAACCGTCTTTGGCGGCGCTTGGGTCGGTTGCGGCGAATCAGGCGCGCTACAGGAAGTGAGCACAAAGATCAGCGCAAACGGGATGCTTGCGCGGAGATGGAGCTTGTTTATCATTTTGAGTTCAGGCTGACGAATGAAGCTAAAATTATAGCGAGTGAATAACAACCGATCCACGCGCGAGGCGTTGGCCGCCCTTCTTTTGTTACCCGTCCTGGTCGCGTGCTCGGCGTCGGCTGCAACGCCGTCTCTAGCGCCGCCTACTTCGGCCCCGCCGACTGTGTCGCCACGCCCCCCGACTGAGACGCCCATCCCGCCGTTGACGCCAGTGGTCGCCCAAGCGGGCACGACAACGCCGGAGCCGCCACCTGGCCCTGGGGCGACCCAGCCAGTCTCTGAGCCGGTGGAGCGTCCGACCTCGACCCCCTCGACAAGTCCAGAGGCTTCGGTTGAGATTCCGGTCTCCACACAGCAACCTGTTGTCGGCGCGACGGCGCAAACGCCACGCATAACGATCGCGCCAGGCACCGTGTCGCCGAGCGCCACGCCCGCTAAAGCGCTCCCTACCGCGCTCCCGCCCGTCGGCGGGGTCGTCCTGCCGCCCTCGTTCACGCCCGCCGCCAGCATCCTGGTGACGATCAACATCGACAGCACGTATCCGCGCAGCGGGCCTAGTTGGAATGCGGGCCCCGTCGGCCGCATGCTAAAGTGGTCGACCTACCCCGCCATCGGCCGCGACAGTTCGTCTCAGTGGTTTCTCGTCCAGGATGGCACGTCGCGCCAGTGGCTGCATGGCTCGATGATGCGGGCGGGGGATGACCTCGGCAAGTTGCCCATCGCGGAACAGGGCTTCAGTCCCGGTGTGCTAGCGCCGGCCCGAGTCGTATCGGGCATGCCTGCGATGTCGGCGCGCGCCCGACAACTCTATGGCGCGGCGGTGGCCGCTGGACGCGACGCTGGCATGGCCACGGTGATCGGTGACTGCAACTCCGAGTGGCAGGTGTATTTTGGGCGTTTTGCCAGCGGCGGTTACAGCCTCGCCGCAAGCGGGGCCAGCTATCTGCAACCGGTGGTCAACCAGTTCAGTCGCTCGTTCTATCGGGCCAGCCTGGCCACCCACGGCAGTTACAACGCCGGCGCCGCGCTCGATCCAGTCTGGTCCGACCCCGCCCAGTGTCAGGCCGGTGAGACGCCGCTCGCCTGTGAGATCAGGGTGTCAAAGGCCAGCGTCGTCATCATCGCCCTTGGCACCGGCGACACCTTCACCTGGCAGTCTTTTGAAGGCAATCTGCGGGCCGTCATCGATCAGGCGATTCTGGCGCGGACCGCGCCCGTACTGATGACCAAGGCCGATGACCTCGAGTCGCTGCAGGGTGGCGCACCGCCGGGCTTCATCAACGATGCCATCCGCCGGCTCGGCGCCCAGTACAGCATCCCTGTCATCGACCTGTGGCAGGCCACCCGCGGGTTGCCCCAGAACGGTCTGGCCCGCGAAGTGCGTGAGGATCCCAATCGCGGCGTTGTTGATCAGGGCGCCCAACGCTTTCACCTTTCGGATGACGGGATGAATGCCCGCATTCTGCTGACCCTGCAAACACTCAACGCGCTGGCGCGCTGATCGAACATGCTCAGGATCTGGGTTGGGTTGTTTCTGGTGGGCATGGGGCTAGCGCTTGGCGCCTGCGGCGTGCCGGCCACTGCCCCCTCGCCAACGCCGGTCGTGGCGACGCGTGCGCCCACCGAAGCGCCGGTGCCGCTGGCGCCTGAGACGGGGACCCCAACGCGCATGCCCCCTCCAACGGGTCAGCCTCCCACTGAGCTTCCACCGCCGCCCACTGCGATGGCGCCCTTGCCGACCGCCGCGCTCTCGTTGCCAGTGGCCCCGGTCTCGCCGACACCGATCGCGACACCGACCACCGCGCCCGCCACCCAGCCAACCCGCGCGAGTGCGGCAGCGCTGCCGCCTGCCTTGCCGACCCTGACGGCGGTTCGCGTTGCCGCGCTCGCGCCGGGGGCAACTGCTCAGGCCGCCATTCGGATCGATGGCGCGTTTGCGCGCACGTCGCCTGGGCTGACTGCGCCGCGCGCCTTTCCGGTGTTCGAAGGCAACCTGCTGTCCGCTGTGGGCCGTACAACCGATGGAAACTGGGTGGCGGTCGCCTCGCCCGACGGTACGGCAGGATGGCTGCTTCTCACTTACGCCGCCATTGAGGCCGGATTCGCCGGATTGCCCGTCACCCAGTCGCCGGGAGCCGGGTTGGTCACCCCGGCTTCCTTTCCAGCCTATCTCTCGCTGCCCCTCTCGGCCCGCCAACGCTATCGGGCCGCGCTTGGCGCCGGCCGCGACGGACGTGTTTTTACTGTCGCTGGCGCCTGCAATAGCGAGGCGTATGCCTATGTGCGCCGCGTGGCGACTGCGCTTTACGACACCAGCGGGCTGACAGCCCTCCACGGCGCCGTCAAACGCTTTGCCCCCTCATTTTCGCGGGTCAGCATGGCCGCCCGAGGTGGCTACACGGTCTCCTCGCTGTTTGACGCCTCCTGGGTCGAACCTGGCATCTGTCCGTTAGGCGAAGGGCCTCTGGCGTGCGAATTGCGCCAGACCAACGCCAGCATCATCATCATCGAACTTGGCACCGGCGATCAGTTTGGCTGGAAGGACTTTGAGCCGCACTATCGCGCCATTGTCGACTACGCGCTGGGCGTGGGCGCGTTGCCGATCCTGGTCACAAAAGCCGACGATCTCGATCATCAGCAGGGCGGCTCGCCTGCGGGATTCATCAACGATGTGGTCCGCCGTATTGCCAGCGAAAAACAATTACCGCTGATCGACTTCCATGCCGCGACCCGTGGCCTGCCCAACTTCGGACTTCTCGACGAGGGCAACTTCGATTTCCATTTGAGCCCGGCCGGCTCGGATCTCCATCTGCAGGCAACCCTGCAGATGTTAAATGCACTGATTCAATGAGAACCGTCAGATACCTGCTGCCCTTGGTGTTGAGCGTTGCGCTGTCCGCCTGCGCGCCGCCGTTGACCGCGACAGAGCCAGCCACGGCCCTCGCGCCGCCGCCGTCGGCAACGCCGCAACCGACGCTGGGGCCGCCAACCGCGACAAACGCTGCGATCACGCCGGTCCTGCCGACGGTAGAGCCTGCCACACTCGCACCCACTTCGACTCTGCCCCCCATTCTGACTGCGACGCCCACGCCGGTACCGTCCGCATCCGCCACGCTGCGTCTCCCCGTTGAGACGACAGCGCCCGTTGCAACCCGCGCGCCAACTCAGGTCGCAACCGCGGCCAGGCCCGCCGGCTCACCGGCGCCGACTGCCAATGCTGCGCCACCTTTGATATCGGCTTCCGGCGTTTTGCCGGTGATCACGTCTGCCCACAAACAGATCTACCGCAATAGCGTCGCGGCGGGCAAGGACCTGAAGATGTTCGCCGCGGTCGGCGACTGTAATTCGCAACCTTCGGTGTATCTGCGCCGAGTCGCGACTGGCGAGTTCAACCTTGCGGCCCAATCCGCGTCACTTCGCGAGACGGCGAGCGCCTTTTCGCAGTCCTTCTCACGTGTCAGTCTTGCCGCCGGAGGCGGCTTCACCGCTGCCGCATTGAACGATTCGGTGTGGGCAGATGGCGCGTTATGCGGCACCAGTCAGACCCCGTTCGAGTGCGAAGTATGGGTCTCCCGCGCGAGCGTCGTATTCATCCAGATCGGGACCGGAGACCAATATGCCTGGCGCGACTTCGAGCGCAATCTGCGCCCGTTGATTCAACATGCTTTGTCAAAGAGTGTGCTCCCTGTGCTGCTGACGAAGGCCGACGATCTCGAGTCGCGCGACGGTGGCGCGCCACCGCAATTCATAAACGACGTGGTGCGCCGTCTCGCGCGCGAGTATGGCGTGCCCCTGATCGACTTCTGGCTTGCGACGCGCGCGCTTCCCAACAATGGCCTGCTGGACGAAAGTGATCTCGACTTCCATTTGAGCCCGGCCGGGATGGACTTGCACATCCGGCTCACCCTTGAGGTGCTCGATGCGATCCGCCGATAGATTCGGTCGCCGGGCACGGGGCGCGATGATCACCGCGCTGCTTTTGTCAGGCTGTAGCGCCATTAGATCCGAAGCAACTTCCGCTCCAACTGTCGCGCCTGCGCCATCGGAAATCGCATCTTCAACCGTTGGCCCAACGCTTGCCTTGTCCCCGGTGTTGCCTGCTGTCGGCACCACCGCATCGACCGAAGCACCGTCGCCCAATCCGACGGAAACGCGCTTGCCCACAATTACGTCAGCGCCGACGGCAACCCAAACGCCGCGACCTGTCAGCCTCTCGCCCGCGTTTACCCAAACGCCGCAGCCTGTCGTCCTTCCGCCCGCGTCCACGCGAGCGCCAGTTCCGGGCGTGACGCCTGCCGTCGTTGCGCCGACGCCCCATCCGCCGCCGACCGCGGCCTCAACCGTGGCTGTAGTCCCTGTTCCTGCCCTGGCGGCATCCGATGGCGGTTCACTTGCCGTGCCGGCGGGCGTCCTTCGCCTCACGGGGCGCGAACGTGCCATGTATGCGGCCGCCTCGGCACGCGGCCGTGATGCGGCAATATTCACTGTTGCCGGTGACAGCAATTCCGAGTGGCCGGGCTATCTCGGGCAGATCGCTACGGGAGCCTATGACCTGCGCGCGCGGCCCGCCTACGCTGCTGCAACGGCCCGTTTTGCGCCGTCCTTTCCGCGGCGAAGTACGGCCGCAGGTGGCGGGTTGCGCGCGGCCGATATGTTTCTGGCGGACTGGCCAGACAAGCCTTCCACCTGCGAGCGGTCAGAGGGCCGTTTCGCGTGCGAATTGCGTCTGTCGAGGGCTGCAATCATCTTCATTCAGCTTGGCACCGGGGATCGCTTCGTGTGGAGCGAGTATGAGGGCCACATGCGGCGGATGTTGGATGTCGCATTGCAGAGCGGGGTGCTTCCCGTCCTTGTGACCAAGGCCGATGATCTGGAATCATGGCAGGGTGGGGCGCCGATCGACCACATGAACATCGTGGTCCGGCGGCTGGCGGCGGAATACCAGCTGCCGATGATCGATTTCTTTGTGGCCACCCGTAGTCTACCGGTCATCGTCAATCCGCAACTTCCCGATCGACCCTATACGAAGAATGGCCTGCTCGACGAATGGGGCTACTACTTTCACCTGAGCGATCTCGGCAAGGAGATGCGCATCCTGACCACCCTCGCGATGCTGGCCGCCATCGCAAACTAAAAGCTGCCCAAATAATACGGCGAGATCACAATCCCCGCGCGAAGCGCGGGGATTGTGATCTCGCCCTTGTTTCCTCGCCGACTTCAAAGCATATCTGCCGCCGCGGTCCCAGGAAGCGCTGACAAAACCAGTCTCCGAAACGGTATCCCCAGGCGAAGCAGGGGGATGCCGTCTCGGGATACAGGCTCTGTTAGGAGTTCTAAGGCTGAATGACTTGCCGGCGAAGCAAGTCGAGCACCTGAAGCGCGGTCAAGTTGCGCTGGTTGTAGCCATACTGGAGATAGGCGGCATTGAAGTTCGCGACCTGCCCGTCGCCAGGCTTGTTGAAGTGAAAGCCGTCCGCGATGCAACCTTTGTTCGGCAGCGTGTCGGCGACCTGCCGGAAGTTGAGCAGCGGCACGCCAAATTCTCCTGCCAGACGCACAACGATGGAATTCAAGTAACCATATGGCGCGCTGTTGTCCCTAAACTCCAGGTCGTCGGCCTTGGTGATCAGGACCGGGATGAT
>JBDSIP010000110.1:0-2545 GCA_039917915.1 Thermoflexales bacterium | reverse complement strand
CCCCGGGCGGAGGCGCGCCACCACCGCCACCACCACCACCGCCCTGCTGCTTCTTCAACTGGGCCGCCGCTTCATCCTCGGCCCGCTTGAAGAGCTCCGCCAATTGGCGGCAGCACTGGGCGGCCTGTTCGAGCGCGGCGATCAGCCGGCGCAACGCCGGAATAATTATGCCGTTCATTTCGGCGTAGAACGCGCTTGCGCCGGGGCCGATCCAGTCGCCGCCTTGCAGCGTTTCCATTACCTGCCGGAGTGACTGGAGCATGGCGGCGCAGCTCTGCGCCTCCTGATTCCACTTTCCGGCGAGTTTCATGAGTTCGTCGTAGTCGGCTCGAATGCGATTAGCTGGCATAGCGATTTTGCTCCCTCCCTGTCGCGCGCGGAATGGCGCCGTTGACTTCCGCTTCTCGACAGTCCAAATGCGCGAAGACGCGCTGATGTGCTCCGGTTACTATAGCGTTGCAGGCTTCCCGGCGAAACAGGGCGCTCCGGGAAATGGTTCCCGAAGGCATCGGGAAACCCTCGCCGCTCATGAAAGCGACCTGAATTCGACCCTGATGGTCGGACCCAACGCAAGCATTGCGCCATTTGGAAGCGGCACGGCCTGGTTCGGTGGAATGCGCTGGCCGTTTAATGACGTGCCGTTGCGGCTCAGATCGGTCACGTGCCAGCCCGCCTGATCATGTGAGATCAGCAGATGGCGACTCGAAACACCCGAAGTCCCGTCCACCGGAAGCACGCCATTGTTGTCCGCGGCGCGCCCGACCGTATAGCTGGTCTGCGAGATCCGGCCCTCCCACGCAGTCGCGGCATTCTTCAACGTAAGGATTGCGTTCGGCTGGCTTCCGGCACGCACCTGCGGTGACATCGGCGGGCCGGATGGCATGGCTGGGGGCGCCGCGGAAAACGCCGATGGCGGGGGGGGATAGCCGGCCGGCGGCGGCGGCGCGAACTGGGGGACGGCCGCCACCTGCGGCTCAGCCGACACGGGCGCGGACCGCCGCGGATTGACCGGCAGGGCCGCCTCCACGACCTTGTCCGTCCGCAGGCTTCGGTTGCGGGCCATCAGATTCACCGTGACGAGGACCACCACGGCCAGGAGCACCGCCCCCAACAGGCCAATCAGCAGGATGGGGTTGTCGCGCGCCTGGCGCATAAAGACATCCATGCCTGAGGGAGGTGAGAACACAACAGGCGCCGAGCGGGCCGCTTCGCCGCCCAGGGCCTGATCGGACGCGAAGGCCCTGACCCGCACAACGTACGTACCCGGCGCCAGGTCCCTGGCCGGAATCAACAACGGGCTGCCCGCCTGCAGAAAGACTTCGTTCGCCACGATTACTGAGTTATTTGCATTTGTGTTTTCGAGATACAGCTGATAGCGTGTGACAGCCTGGGGATTGCTGGCCCTGACGGTCACCGAAAAGTTGTTGGCTGCCGAGCCCGTTCCGATGAACGTCGGCGCTTCGACCCGTTCGATGGCCAGCAGGAATTCCGGCGGTTTGAAGGCGAACTCGCGCTGGTCCGTGGAGATCGGACGGTTCTGATCATCGAATGCGATGACGGTGAGGATGTACTCAAGCCCGTTTTCGAGTTTGGCCGGCTTGATCGTATTTGACGGCGCGAAGTCGGTCAGTGATTCGCGATAAACCTCGGCCGCCGTGCGCTTGTTTGTCACCCGCGTCTCGACCCGCCTGATTTTGTCCTTTGTCGTGATATCGAGGTTGAAGACCAGGCCCGCGCTCAGCGTTTGCACCTCTCCCTTCAAGGCGATCTTGGGCGGCGGGAAATAATCGCGGTCCACCTCAAACGCGAGGGTGCGCGAGACGAGGGAGCCATCCTTGAGGGTGAGATTCATCTCGGCGGTCTGCGCGCCCTTGGCCGGGAAGAAGGCGTATGCGGTCTCCCACTGATTGGCCAGGAGCGACATCTGATTGCCGATCGTAATGATGGCCTCGCCGGCGTTTGTCATGAGGGCGAGTCCGCCGGTGGGCTCGGTGAAGCGTTCAAGCGCCCCCTTGCTGATGGTGTACCCATCCAGACCGACCGCATATATCTGAACCTTGTTTTGGCGGGCCAGATCGATGACGCTCTGCGCGGAGGGTGTTTCGCAGGTGTCCTGGCTTGCCGTGAGGACAAAGACCGCCCGCCGAGTTGGCAGGTCCTTGACCCGCCGCACCGCCTCGAACAGGCCCTGATTCAAACAGGATTTGCCCGACCCTTTGGCGAAAATACCGGTCGTGAGCTTTTTCTTGAGCTCCTCCCTGTCCTTGGCCAAATCCTGGACGATCCGCGGCGAATCATCGAACGTAATCAGTGACATAAAGGCGCTGTCACCCGCCCGATCGATCTGCTTGCTCAGGGCATCGGTCACCTTCCTGAAATCTGTGGCGCCATTGCCTGCCGCCATGGTCTGGCTGGTGTCGACCAGCAGCGATACGGACCAGTCGCCGGTGAGCTTGCCCGCCGTGCCCGGGAAAACCTGATTGACAAACTTGAGCGAGGTCTTCTCGACGTCCTGGTTGACGATCGCGCCGTTGGGCTCGAGCAT
>JBDSIP010000109.1:0-12635 GCA_039917915.1 Thermoflexales bacterium | reverse complement strand
GCGTTTTCGTTCGCCCCTCACCGGGGTATAATCCCGCCGCCATGAGAACTGACTTTGCGTTTGTAGGAGTCTTGTTGGTGGCGGCATTTTTGCTCATGGGCGTTGCGCTCGTGGCAGCCGCTCTGCTTCGCCCGAAGAAGCCGAACAAGGACAAGTTGTCAACGTATGAGTGCGGGATGGAGACCGTGGGCGATGCCTGGGTCCAGTTCCGGGTTCAGTACTACTTGTTCGCTCTCATTTTTGTTTTGTTTGATGTTGGCGGCGTGCTGCTCTTCCCGGTGGCTGTCGCTTACAACCAAATGCCCGCCTGGACGGCCCTCGTGATCAGCCTGTTTGCGTTGACGCTGCTGGCATCCCTGCTGTATGCGTGGCGCAAAGGCGTGCTGGAGTGGGATTGATCGTTGGTCTGCCGTGGTAGGCCGGCCAGCGCGGCTTCCGCCAGCCTAACTCTCAACCCCGCTCGGCCCTCCGGCTGGAGCGGGGTTTTATTGCGCGAGCAAAAGCGACTATGGATATCTTCGAGATTCTCAAATTCATCAATAATCTGCTCGGCTTCGTGTTTGGCGAAATCGGCAGCTTCGTGACCGGCCTGCTGGGAAAGGGCGCGGGCACCGAGCTTGTGCTGATGATCCTCGCCGCGCTCGGCATCATTACCTACGGCGCGGTCACCATGATGGCCCTGACCTGGTTTGAGCGCAAACTGGTCGCCCGCATCCAGGACCGGATTGGGCCGAACATGGCCGGCCCGTTCGGGTTGATGCTGCCGCTCGCCGACGGGGTCAAGATGCTGACAAAGGAGGACACCACGCCGGCCAACGCCGATCGGTGGGTCTACCTGATCGCGCCCTTGATGATCTCGGCCTTCGCAATGACGTCGATGGCGGTGATTCCCTTCGCCCCCAACGTGGTCGGCACCAACCTTGACATTGGCGCGTTCTTCTTTATCGCCATCGGCTCGGGCAGCACCATTGCGATCCTGATGGCGGGCTGGGGGAGCAACAACAAGTACTCGCTGCTGGGCGCCTTCCGGACTGTCGCGCAACTGGTTGGCTACGAAGTGCCAATGCTGCTCAACGTGCTTCCGGTCGTCATGCTCACCGGCTCGATGAGCCTGGTCGACATCATCAACAAGCAGACCAATGTCGGGGATGGCTACGGCTTCCCGTTCATCCTTTTTCTACCCTTGTCGGCCCTGGTCTTCATCATCAGCGGAATCGCCGAGACCGGCCGCTCGCCGTTTGACCTGATGGAGGCCGAGTCCGAGATCGTGGCGGGCTTCCACGTCGAGTACAGCGGGATGAAGTTCGCCCTGTTCATGATGGGCGAGTATGTCAACGCTGCGGTTGTCGCCTTCATGTTCTCCACTTTCTTCCTGGGCGGCTACGCCGGGCCGATCTTCGTGCCCTCGTATGTGTGGTTCCTGCTCAAGTCGGCGGCCGTCTTCAGCATCTTCATGTGGCTGCGCGGCACCCTTCCCCGGGTGCGGGTGGACCAGTTGGTCAATCTCAACTGGAAGTTCTTCGTGCCGCTCTCGATCATCAACATCATCATGGTCATGATCGTGACCAAGGTGTTTGTCACCTCGCCGATTCAGGCGGCGGCCAACGGCGGCATCCTCGTTCCGCCAGTCTTGCTGATGGCGATCCTGTTTGCGTTTGGCGGAGGCCTGATGATTGCCGCGTTGAGCCTGGCAGCCCGCAACGCGCGCGAGATGCGCGAGGCCGACGAGCGCGTCATCGCCGAGCGCCGGGCCGTCAACCGCGCGTTTACCACCGCTCCGGCCGGCAAGTAACCCCGAACCCATCATGACTTACTCTATTGCGATCTTCATCGCGCTCGCGATCATCACGGTGGGGGCGGCGATTGCGGTGGTCACCCTCCGCAACGTCTTCCATGCCGCGCTCATGCTGGTGGTCGCCTTCTTTGGGGTGGCCGGTTTCTACGTGCTGCTCGAGGCGGGTTTCTTCGCGGCCGCCCAGGTGCTGGTGTATATCGGCGCCATCTCGGTCCTGCTGATCTTCTCGGTCATGCTGACCCGGGGCGTCTTCATGGCCCAGGCCCGCAACCAGCAATCGGGGTATGCGGCCGTGGCGGCCGGGGTGATGTTCGTGCTCATTGCGGCGCTGGTCGGCCCGATCGCGATCAATTGGCCCGGGCTGAGGCTGGGGAACTTCGTTCTGCCCCCGCGCGTGCTGGGCAACCCGATCGAGTTCGCCGTGCCGAGCCCCAAGGCGGTCCAGCCGGACTATTTGACCCGTTTTGGCAGCAACCTGGTCGAGACCTATGGCGTTGGTTTTCTGCTGGCGGGCGTGCTTCTGCTGCTGGCGATGGTCGGCGCGATCTGGGTCGCGCGCGAGCGCAAGCTGATGGAGATCGTGCTCGAGCGGCGCGAGATGGCGGCTGAGGCGCAGGCCGAATCCGATGCGGACATGGCGGCGGGCGTCGAAGCGCCGGCCATACCGGCGGCCCCGGCCGAGCCGGCGGCGGGAGCCGCGCACTAGACCGCAAAACGTGAAACCTTATTAACCATGAATGGTATCAATGGCATCCCCCTGTGGGCGTTTCTGATCATCGCCGCGGCCCTGTTCTGCATCGGCCTGTATGGCGCGCTGGCGCGCAAGAACGCCATCGCCGTGTTGATGGGCGTCGAGCTCATGCTCAACGGCGTGAATCTCAATCTGATCGCATTCTGGCGCTTCATCGCGCCTGATTCGTCGGCCGGGCTGGTCTTCGCCGCCTTTGTCTTCATCGTCGCCGCGGCCGAGGCTGCCGTCGGCCTGGCCCTCATCATCTCGGTGTACCGGAACCTGAACAGCGTGGACCCAGAGAAGCTTGATCAAATGAAGCTTTGATTTCATCATGATCCCAACACAAGTCATTCAAACCCTGCTCTGGCTGATTCCGCTGCCGCCCATTCTGGCCTTCGGCATCATCGCCCTGGGCGTCAACCGCTCGCGGATGCTCACGACCTTGACGTCGATGACCGGCATCTTGATCTCGCTGGCCGCCTCGTGGGTGGTCGTGCTTGGCGCGATCGGCGCGCCAGAACTTGGGCGCAAGCCGATTGGGAGCTCAATCGAGTGGCTGGCCACCGGCGCGACGACGCTGCGCATTGGCGCCGCAGTCGATGCGTTGGGCGCCACCTTCCTCTTCATGGTCCCGCTGGCCTGCGCGGTGATCTTCCTCTACAGCACCAGTTATATGGCCTCCGACCCGCGGTATACCCGGTTCATGGGCTATCTCAGCCTGTTCGCGGGCTCGATGCTGGGCCTGGTGGTGGCGGACAACCTGCTGAGCCTGTTTGTGTTCTGGGAGTTGATGGGCTTCTGCTCGTACTCGCTGATCGGCTTCTTCTACGCCAAGCCTTCGGCCTACAAGGCCTCGGTTAAGGCTTTCATGACCACCCGCATTGGCGACATGCTGCTGCTGCTGGGCATCGTGTACCTGTATGCCGAGACCGGCACCCTGAACTTCGCCGACATCCTGGTCAACAAGGGCATGCTCGAGTTCCTGGCCGACCGGCCGGCGATCCTGCTGGGCGGGATGGGGATCAGCGCCGCGTCAATGATTGCCCTGCTGATCTTTGGCGGGACGGTCGGCAAGAGCGCGCAGTTCCCGCTGCATGTGTGGTTGCCCGACGCGATGGAGGGCCCGACCCCCGTGTCGGCGATGATCCACGCCGCGACCATGGTCTCGGCCGGCATCTTCCTGCTGCTGCGCTTCTTCCCGCTCTTCGAGGAGGCCACCCACGGGCCGATGGGCAGCCGGACCGCCCTTGAGATTGTGGGCATGATCGGGGCGATTACGGCCCTGATGGGGGCTCTGATCGCTGTCGCGCAATATGACATCAAGCGGGTGCTGGCCTACTCAACCATCTCGCAGCTTGGCTTTATGGTCGCCGCGGTTGGGATGGGCGCCTATGTCGCTGCCGCCTTTCACCTGCTCACCCACGCCTTCTTCAAGGCGCTGCTCTTCCTTGGTTCCGGCTCGGTCATCCACGGCGTCGAGCACGGGCACCACCACCTGCATGGTGACGATCACGGCGGGCATGCTGACCCTGCTGGCCAGGATGACCACGGCGGCCATGACGACCACTCCAAGCCGCCGGCCTTCGACCCGCAGGACATGCGCAACATGGGCGGGCTCGCCCAACGCATGCCGCTCACGACGTTGACCTTTGTGCTGGGCGGGATGGCCCTGTCGGGCTTTCCTTTTATCACCGCCGGCTTCTGGAGCAAGGACGAAATTCTTGCCGACGCTTTCGCCGGGATGGCTTCGGGCAAGTGGCTGCACAGTGTGATCTTTATTGTGTTGTGCGTGGCCGCGACCCTGACGGCCTTCTATACGATGCGCCAGATCGCATTGACATTCCTGGGCGAGGCCCGCAGCGAGGCGGCCGCGCACGCGGTCGAGAATCCGTGGCAGATGACCTTGCCGCTGGTGATCCTGGCCTTCTTCGCAGCCTTCCTGGGCTTCATCAATATTCCCAGGGACTTCCCGGTTTTCGGCCCGCTGCTCGGCGCAAACGCCGCCTGGCTCAAGGACTTCCTGGGGCAGATGCTGCTTGAGAAGGAGGCGGCGTTGCCGTTCAACATCATCCCAGTCCTGGCTTCAGTCGGGATCGCCTTCACGGGCCTGGGCCTGGGCGCGCTGGTCTACGCCGCCAAGCCGCTCAAGGCTGGCCAGACCGATCCGGTCGAGAAACTTGGTCCGGTCTACGCCTTCCTGCGCAACCGGATGTACTTTGACGAGCTGTATCGCGCGGTCTTCATCAACCCGCTCCAATGGATTGCCGATCACTACACGGCCATCGTCGACCGGGGCATTATCGATTCGCTGCTCGAGATCGGCTACACGATCGGCGGGGGCGTGGCCGAGGGTTTCCGACTGTTCGACAAATATGTGGTCACGGGCGCCTCCGATCTGACCGGTTCGATATTCAAACGCGCGGGCGAATGGGTGCGCGAGCTGCAAACCGGCCAGGTGCAGAACTATCTCCTGACTGGCATCGCGCTGGCGGCTGTTCTGGTGGCCTTCTACCTGTTCATCTTCCAGGGGTAACGGATCATGCAGAACTTCATTCTCTCCGCCATCACATTCCTGCCGCTCGTCGGGATGCTGCTCGTGCTCGTGACGCCGGGCAAACACAAGGGCCTCATACGCTGGGGGTCGGTGGCTTTCAGCCTGCTGCCGTTCGGCCTGTCGATCGTGCTGCTCGTGTCGGCCCACTTCTTCCCGCCCCAGGGCATCTTCCTGTTTGAGGAGAAATATGCCTGGTTCCCCCAGGTCAACGCGACGTATCACATGGGCGTTGACGGCTTGTCGATGCCGCTGGTGGTGCTGACGACCTTCCTGACGCCCCTGGCGCTGCTCATTTCGATGAGCGTCGAGAAGGACGTCAAGGCCTACTACGCGTTGTTCATGCTCCTCGAAACCGCCGTCATCGGCGCGTTTGTTTCGCTCGACCTGCTGCTGTTCTTCGTCTTCTACGAGCTCAGCCTGGTCCCGATGTACTTCCTGATCAGCCTGTGGGGCGGGGCGAACAAGCGCTATGCGTCGCTCAAGTTCATTCTGTATACGATGTTCGCCAGCCTGGGCATGCTGCTCGCCATCCAGGTGATCGGTTTGGCCTCGGGCAGCTTTGACTTGCCGTATCTCTTCAGCGAGGCCGGCCGGCCCTTCGTCGGCAAGAACACGGTCAACATGCTGGTCGGAAACGGGATGTGGCAGGCGATCGCGTTTGGCGCGTTCTCGCTGGCCTTTGCGCTCAAGATTCCGATCTGGCCGCTGCACACCTGGCTCCCCGACGCCCACACCGAGGCGCCGACCGGCGGCTCAATGATGCTGGCCGGCATCCTGCTGAAGCTGGGCGGCTACGGCTTCCTGCGAATGGTGCTCCCGCTCTTTCCTGACGCCGCGCGCGAGTTCGCGCCGGTGCTGGCGGTCCTGGCCATGCTCAGCATCGTGCTGGGCGCGTTCGCGGCCTGGGGCCAGACCGACTTCAAGAAACTGGTCGCCTACAGCTCGGTCAACCACATGGGTTTTGTCGCGCTTGGCATTGCTGTGGCGGCCTCGGCCATGGGCGCGGCGGCTGCCATGCCGGCCGAAGGCGCGCATAAGGCTGCCGGCTATGTGGGCGAGGCGCTGATCGAGAGCGCCCGAATCGCCGGAAACGGGGCTGTGCTGCAGATGATCACCCACGGGCTGTCCTCGGCGGCGATGTTTGCCGTCGTCGGCATCGTCTATGAACGGGCGCATACCCGCGACCTGAACAAACTGGGCGGGTTGTGGACGATCATGCCGAAATACGGCGCGATCATGATCTTCTGCGCGATGGGCTCGGTCGGCCTGCCCGGGCTGTCCGGCTTTGTCAGCGAGTTCCTGGTCACCCGCGGCGCGTGGGGATCTTCTTTCACCCTCTTGACGGTGATCTCGATGCTGGGCCTGCTCGTCACCGGCATCTACATTCTCAAGGCGATCCAAAAGGTGTTGCATGGTCCGGTTGGACACGAGTGGGAGCATCACCCGCCCAAGGACATCAACTGGATTGAGATTCTGGGCGTTGCGCCGCTGATGGTGGCGATGTTGCTCCTGGGACTGTTGCCGTCGATCGTCCTGAATCCGATCAACTTCAGCATCGCCGCGCTGATTCGCTAAAGGGCTGGTAAGGCTATGACGTTTCCGATACTCACACTGATCATGCTCTCGCCCTTTGTCGGGGCGGGCGTCATTCTGCTCATTCCCAAAGACCGGCATGAGGCGATCAAGGTCGTCGCGGCGGCCTTCTCGGCTGTGTCGCTGGCGCTCTCATTTTTTGTCTTCGCCGGTTTCAACACCGCCAAGGGAGGCTTTCAATTCGTCGAGAGCGTGCCCTGGATCCCCGAGCTGGGGATCAGCTACAAGGTTGGCGTGGACGGGTTCAGCGCGCCGCAGTTGCTGCTGACTGGGATCGTGATGTTCGCCGCGGTGCTGGTGAGCTGGGGCAAGAACGACCGGCCGCGCGAATTCTTCGCCTTTCTGCTGATTCTGGTCGGTGGGGTGTTCGGCGCATTCATGTCGCTCGATCTGTTCCTGTTCTTGATCTTCTATGAAATGGTGCTGTTCCCCGTTTACGTGCTGGTGGCGAGCTGGGGCAGCGGGCGCAAGGAATATGCGGCCATGAAGCTGACCATCTACCTCTTCCTGGGGTCGCTGGTGGCGATCATCGGCGTGCTGGCCGTTTACTTCTACGCGGGCAATTCATTCGACTTTGAAGTCATCCAGAAGTTCATGGCGGCCAAACAGGGCGGGTTTGAGTTCCAGCGCCTGTGGTTCCTGCCGGTCTTCATCGGCTTTGGCGTGCTTGCCTCAATCTGGCCGCTGCACAACTGGTCACCCGATGGCTACGCCTCGGCGCCCACCGCGGTGTCGATGCTGCACGGCGGAGTGCTCAAGGCGACCGGCGCGTATGCAGCTCTGCGCTTTGCCATTCAGCTCATGCCCGAGGGCGCCAAGTACTGGCTGCCCCTCGTCGTGTTCTTGTGCCTGGCCAACGTCATCTACGCCGGGGCCGTCGCGTTTCGGCAACGGGACCTCAAATACATCATCGGCTTTGCCTCGGTCGCCCACCTTGGCCTGGTCTTGCTTGGCCTGTGCGCGCTGAATGTCTACGGCCTGAACGGCGCGGGGTATGAGCTCTTCGCCGGCGGCGTGATGACCGGGCTGATGTTCGCCCTGGTTGGGATAATCTACGAGCGCGCTCACGTCCGGGATGTTGACAAGCTGGACGGGCTGGCCCGGGTGATGCCCATCGCGGCGGTCGCCTTTGTGATCGGGTCGCTCAGCGCCATGGGCATGCCGGGGTTGCCCGGGTTTGTGGCGGAGGTGCAAATCTTCATGGGCCTGTGGCAGGCTTCGCAGCAGGTGTATCCGTATATGGCCAATACCGTTGCCTGGTGGTATGGGGCGGTGGCCGTAGCCGGCGTGCTGACGGTCGTGATCACCGCGGCCTGGACCCTGATCACGGGGGCCAAGATCTTCTTCTCCGAGCCAAAGACGGCAGAGTGGCAAAAACTGCCCGGGCTGAATGCCCTGGAGAAAGTGGCGATTGTCTTCATGTGCGCGGTTCTGGTTATCGCCGGCGTGTTTCCGAACTCGGTCATGTCCGTGGTGTCGGCTGGCGTCCAGGCGATCCTCAAGACGCTCGGAGTGGCGGCGTAATGTCCAACAAAGTTCCCTTTAACCCCATCGAACTCCTGGCGGTCCTGCCCGAGATCCTGCTCGTGATCTGGGCGCTCGCGATCCTTGCCTTTGACCTGCTCTCGAATCGCGGCGTCACCCGGCGCAGCCTGGGCGTGTTGACGGCCGCTGGCATGTTTGGGGCGCTGTTGTCGTGCATCCCCGCAGCCCTGGCCGCGACCAATCAGCCGGCCCTCGGCGGGATGGTTCGGTTTGATCTGTATGCCTTTGTCTTTAGGGCGATCTTTCTGCTTGCGGGCGCGTTGACGGCGCTTGTGTCGATCGACTTCCGCGCCGCGCGGGCGGGCGGCGAGTACTACGCGCTGTTGATCCTGGCCACGGTTGGGATGGGCCTCATGGCGGCCTCGAACGACATCATGTTGCTGTATCTCGCCACCGAGACCGCTTCGATCTCCCTGTATCTGCTGGCCGGCTTCATGCGCGAGACCAAACTCAGCGCCGAGGCGGGGATCAAGTATTTCGTCTTTGGCGCGGTCACTTCGACGATCATGCTGTATGGCCTGAGCCTGGTCTACGGCCTGAGCGGCGCGACTGAATACTCGGCTGTCGGCGCTGGGCTGGCAAAGGTCGGAGATGCCAGGGCTCTGCTCACCTTTGCCCTGCTGATGATCTCGGTCGGATTCCTGTTCAAGACTTCGACCGTGCCCTTTCAGTGGTGGGCGCCGGACGTCTATCAGGGCGCGCCCACGCCGGTGGCGGGATTTATCAGCACGGCCTCCAAGGCCGCCGGGTTCGCCATCCTGCTGCGCTTCCTGCCGTATGTCTTCGACCCGCGCATCCTGTCCACAACCTTTGTCGAGAGCTCAGGGGTGTGGGTGGCGATGATGGTGCCGCTGGCGATCCTGACCATGCTGGTCGGCAACCTGATGGCAATCGTCCAGAACAACGTCAAACGTATGCTGGCATACTCCAGCATCGCCCAGGCCGGTTACATCCTGGTGGGCGTCTCAGCCTATGCCGCGGCGCTGCAGCAGAACAGCCCGAGCGCCAACGAGGCGCTGGCGGCCGTGATCTTCTATCTGGCGACCTACACCCTGACAAACATCGGGGCCTTCGCCGTAACGGGCATCGTGTCGCAGCGCATCGGCGGCGACGACATCAAGGACTTCGCCGGCCTGTCGCGGCGCTCGCCGTATCTGGCCCTGGCGATGGTGGCGGTGATGCTCAGCTTGCTCGGCGCGCCGCCGCTGGTCGGCTTTGCGGGCAAGTTCCTGCTCTTCCGCTCGGCCATCAACATCGCCATCGCGTATGGCAACACCGTCTTCGTCTGGCTGGTCGTGCTGGGCGTGGTGATGGTGCTGGTGTCGGTCTACTACTACCTGAGGGTTGTGCTGGCGATGTACACCCAGCGCGCGCAGAACGACGCGGTGCCCCTCAAGGTTTCGGCCCCGGTGGCGTGGGCGATCGGCCTGTGCGCGGCTGGCGTGATCGTCACCCTGGTCGGGATATTCCCGGTCTGGCAGATCGCGCTGGATGCGGCCAGGTCGCTGTTCCTCGCGGGTGGCGCCTAGACCTTTCGCCAAAATCAATCTCGGATTCGATATGCCCCGCCCCGGCGTACGCCGGGGCGGGGCATATCGAATCCGAAAAATGATTCTGTGCGGGGGAGCTAGGCCAGCGTGTTAAAATCGCCCCGCTTCTGAAGCGCGGTCATGAAGGAACCCAAGGATCACCCGTTCGTGATTTTGTCACGGGCGTTGCCAGTGCAGGTGATCGGTTTCATGGTGGTGCAGGTGGCTGTGGCCGTGATCGTTACGGTCGGAGGTTCAGTGGCGTTGGGGTTGTTCATCGACACCCGGGTCACGAACACAAAACCGCTGTTTACACTGCTGTTGAGCCTGATTGGCGCAATCCTGTCGGTCTACCTGACCTATAGGCTGGCGATGCGGGCGGTGCCGAAGGCGCGCAAGGCCTATGAAGACTGGGCGGGATCGAAAGAAACACCGGCGAGCGCCGCGCCTGAAGGCGCCCGGCCCAAATCGGAACGGGTTTGACAATATGCGCGGAATAGATCGCTGAAATCGAAAGACGAGTTGTTCATGAAGAAACCAATCACCTGGCTGCTCCTAATATTCCTGTGCGTGTCGTGCGTGTTCAGCGTCCAGCTTGGCCGTTTTGGCGAGGGCGTGTTTGTTAATGGCACGCTCTTCAAGTCGTTCATCCCGCCGATTTTCGTCGCGCCTGAGGGGATCCCCGGGCTCACCATTGGCGACTTCAAAGTCACCAATACGCTGTTCACGACCATCATCGTCGACATCGTCATTCTGCTGATGGTCTGGGCGGCCCGCCGCGGCATGGATCTGGCCAATACCGGCAAGGCGCCGGGCGGCTGGTTTGCGAATGCCTGGGAGTCCTTTGTCGATTATCTGTATCGCAACTACATGGTCCCGACCCTGGGTGCGCGGGCCAAGACCGTCGTCCATGTTGCGATCACCGCCTTTGTCTTCATCCTGGTCTCGGGCATGATGGAAGTGATTCCCGGGATCGAGTCGATTGGCGTGGTCGAGCCGGCCCAAGGCAAAGTGGGTTCGTGTTACGTGGCCGGTCCTTTGCGAGGCGCTATCTTGACCGGTATTCCAGCCGTCAGCGCCGAGGCTTGCAAAAAGGCTGGCGCGCTGGCCGCCGGTCCGGCTGAGGAAGTGGCTGGCCTGGCCAGCGACGTGAGCATGGCGGAAGCAGGCGGCAAGGGGGCCGTTGTCGTCCCCTTCATGCGCCGCCCCACCTCTGACCTGAGCACGACCCTGGCGATGGCGCTGGTCGCGTTCGTCTTTATTGAGATCCAGGGCTTCCGAGCCAATGGCACCCACTACCTGAGCGCTTTCTTCCGCTTTGGCGAATTGAAGAAGGTCAAGAAGGGGATGATGGTGGGCTTGGTCAGCGTCATTCAATTCGCGGTTGGCTTCCTGGAGTTGCTCTCGGAGTTCATCCGCATCATTTCGTTCTCTTTCCGGTTGTTTGGAAACATGTTCGCCGGCACGGTCCTGGTGCTGGTCATGGCTTTCCTGCTGCCGGTTGTTGTTCCGGTCGCCTTCCTCGCGCTTGAGTTCGCGGTGGCGGTCATTCAGGCCTTCGTCTTCATGATGTTGATCGTCGTCTTCACCTCGCTGGCCGTCTCCAGCCATGGCGGGGGCGATGAGCATGCGGAAGCCGCCGGGCATTAGCGGGCGCCTGCAATACCCACTGCCGGGAGCGATAGCCTCCGGTGGAGCCGGCGGAAATCGCTCCCGCCAACGGTACGAAGCGGCACTCAAAGCTTTCACAATCAAACAGAAGAATCCAAACACTGAGGAGAAGTAGACATGAATCCAGAAGCAGCCAAGGAACTTGGAAAATTGATCGGCGCCGGTATCGCCGGTGGCGCGGGCATGATCGGACCCGGCATCGGCATCGGCCTGGCCGGTCTCGGCGCGCTGATTTCGATTGGGCGCAACCCGGAGGTCACCTCGACCCTCCAGACCTACATGATTCTCGTTATCGCATTCGCCGAATCGCTGGCCATCTTCGCGCTGGTTATCGCGTTTCTGCTCCTGTTCGCGATCTAAGAGCCAGCCATGAACGCACTGCTTTACATCCCCCCGCTCGCCGAAGGCGGCGGAGACGTGTTCGGGAACCTGGGCATCAACGGCGTGATGCTGGTCGTCCAGATCGTCAACCTGGTCTTCCTGATGCTGTTTCTGAAGCCGCTGCTCATTGATCCGCTGCTGAAGAACCTCGAAGCCCGCCGCAAGCGGATCGAGGACAGCCTGGACAACGCGCGCAAGGCCGATGAGCGCCTGGCCAACGTCGAAAAGGACTACGCCGCCAAGCTCGAGGAAGCCGCCGGCGAAGCGCAGAAGGCCCGAGCCGAGGCCCTGCGCGGGGCGCAGGTCGACGCTGATCGCGTGCGCACCGATGCGGTGGCCGAAGCCGAGAAGATCAAGGCCCAGGGCCGGGTCGACGCCTCAGCGGAGCGCAACCAGATGCTCGCGGGCGTGCGCTCGCAGGTGGCCGCCCTGGCCATTGCCGCGGCCAACAAGGTGGTCGGCGAGAGCCTGGACGCCAAGCGCCAGACCGCGCTGATCGGCGACTTCTTCGCCAAGGTCCCTGCCGGACTGCTCGCCGGCGCGGCTGGAAGCGGCCACCAGGCCACAGTCACAAGCGCGTTGCCGCTGACCGGCGATGAGCAGGCCGCAGTCAAGGACGACCTGGCCAAGCAATTCGCGGGGCTCACCGAGATTGACTTCGATGTCGATCCGGGGATTCTGGGCGGGCTGGTTGTCCGGCTGGGCGACAAAGTCATTGACGGCTCGGTCCAGGGCAAGATGAGCGCCCTGCGCCAGCAGCTTAATCAGTAACGGTCGCAATTGCGTCCAGTT
The DNA here is from genome assembly GCA_039917915.1 of Thermoflexales bacterium. Taxonomy (GTDB): domain Bacteria; phylum Chloroflexota; class Anaerolineae; order J036; family Brachytrichaceae; genus Brachythrix. The sequence continues at coordinate 42 of JBDSIP010000109.1, read as the reverse complement.
TTGGGAAGCGCCCGTTCCCGCCCCGGCGTACGCCGGGGCGGG
>JBDSIP010000108.1:0-10671 GCA_039917915.1 Thermoflexales bacterium | reverse complement strand
CCCGCCCCGGCGTACGCCGGGGCGGGGGATATCTCATCTGGAAAGATTCTGATGGTGCCGTTTTGGCGCGAGATGCCTACGCCCAAACCATGGCGTCGACGGCGACCTCGCCCTTCGCCTCCGCCAGCCACGCCCCCAGCCGGATCGTGCCCGCGTCGGCCAGCCGGCGCAGCGTTGATGCGACATCGGGCTTCGACCAGCCAAAAAGGCGTTCGAGGTCGCGCGGCGAAGACGCCACGACGTTCTGAATATGGCGGTGGGCCAGCGTTGCCCGCGCGTCGCCGCGCGAGATGTCGCGGGCCTTTGCCGAAATGTCGGGATACCAGCGCGCTACGATGTCGTAGATAAAGGCGTAACGCCACGCGCCCGCCTCGGCAATCCCAACCGGCAGCACCTTGAGCCCGGCCTGCAATTGGCTCAGCGCCTTGTCGAAACGCCCCTTGCTCTCATCCCCGTACAGATTCGCCTTGCGCTTCAGGTCAATGGCATGCAGCGGCCCGTGGGTCATTAAAGCCTCATAGATCGCCCTGGATTCTGCGCTGAGCGTGCCGGCTTCGTATTCAGCCAGATAGTCGTCATCGCCGCCGAAGTTCTCGCTCAGCGCATAGAAGGCGGGCAGAAGCGAGAGTGAAACGAGGGTGGCTTTTTGGCGCAGCAATTTACCGTAGTACCACCAGCGTTTGTCCAACGAACGATCCTTGGTGTTCCAGGTCAGCGAGATGGTCGGATCGTCGTGCTTTGGGGTGGTCTCCTTGTCAAAACCAGCAACCGCCTGGTAGACCGTGGGGGCGATCACCCCGTTGACATTGAAAAGCAGGCAGAAACCGACGTCTTCGACGAAAGCCCGAATATCGTCCTCAGTTCGACAGCGCAACCCCGGCCGGCGCCGGAAGCGCAGATCGCGGCGGCGCTCGAGGTCGGCAGGCGATAGGGGCTTTGGGGCGCTGGGCATGTCGCGATTATCCATGCATGACTCCTGGATTAGCCAAGGTATTTGAATGGGCGACTAAGGATCTATCCGCCGATTACGCAGATTACCGCCGATTCTTTTTCCAAACTCATCGGCGGAAATCTGCGGAATCTGCGGATAGATTCCCAAATCCGTATAATCGCGCTCATGCCTGACACCCTTCCCGTCGATTGCGCGGTCGAACTGCGCGATGTCGTCAAGAAGTTCGGGGATGTGACCGCCGTCGATCACGTGTCGCTGGCCATTCGCAACAAGGAATTCTTTGCCATGCTCGGCCCGTCCGGCTGCGGCAAAACAACCTGTTTGCGAATGATTGCGGGTTTCGAGCGGCCGAATACCGGCGAGGTCTACATCAACGGCGAGGCCCAGGGCGCCACCCCGCCCTTCGAGCGCAACGTCAACACGGTCTTCCAGTCCTACGCGCTGTTTCCGCACATGACCGTGGCCCAGAACGTTTCATTTGGCCTCGAGATGCGGCGCGTCGCGCCAGCGGACGTCAAACGGCGTGTCGGCGAGGCCCTCGACCTCGTGCGACTGCCCCAGATGGCGGGGCGCTACCCAAAACAAATGTCGGGCGGACAGCAACAGCGCGTGGCCCTGGCCCGGGCGCTGGTCAATCGACCTCAGGTGCTCCTCCTCGATGAACCCCTCGGGGCGCTGGATCAGAAGCTACGTAAGGAAATGCAGCTCGAACTCAAATCCCTCCAGACCCAGGTCGGCATCACGTTTGTCTTCGTCACCCACGACCAGGAAGAGGCGCTGACGATGAGCGACCGAATCTGCGTCATGTCGCAGGGGCGAGCCTTGCAGGTGGGCACGCCGGTGGAAATCTACGAGCGGCCCAACTGTCGCTTTGTCGCGGACTTCATCGGCGAGACCAACTTCGTCAACGGCAAGATCACCGTCATAGAGGGCGAGTTCGCCACGGTCGAGACCGCTGCCGGGATGCGCGTTGTCGGCCGAATCGACCACGCGCCGGGCCAACGCCCCGCCATTGGCGCCGCCGCCACCCTGTCCATTCGGCCGGAGAAGATGGTCCTTGCTGAAAAGCGTCCTGATGCGACCGCCAACGCCTATGAAGTCCGGGTGATTTCGGTCGGATACGTGGGCTCGGACACACGCGTCGTCGTCTCCCTGGGCGGGGAGCGGGTTGACGTGTGGGAGCAAAACAGCGTCAGCACGCTCGATCCAAACTACTTTTTCCATCCTGGTGAAACGGCCTGGCTTACCTTCAAGCCCGACAACGGCCTGGTGCTTACCGCTTGAGACGATAGGAGGATCCCAACATGATGCGTGTGCTGCGCGAACGGAAAGGCCTTCAGCTCTTCGGCCTGATGCTGCCGGGCGGTTTCTGGCTCATTGTCTTCTTCCTGATTCCCATCGCCGTGATCGGCGCCATCAGCCTGATGGGCCGGGATGACCTGGGCAGTCCCACACTGCCCCTGACGCTTGACGCTTACGTCGAGTCGGTCGATGCCATATATTTTGAGCTATTCCTCTTCTCGATCTGGCTGTCCTTTCTGACCACAATCGCAACGCTTGTGATCGCGATGCCGGTCGCCCTGTTCATCACCCGCCTGCCCAAGAAGTGGCGCAACACCATGGTCTTTCTGGTGATGATCCCGTTCTGGACCAACTTCCTCGTCCGCACCTATGCCCTGCTCTTTCTCATGCGCGCCAACGGGCCGATCAACAACGCGTTGATGGATCTGAAGCTCATCACGGAGCCACTCAGCATGCTGTCAACGCCCTTCGCGGTCTGGATCGGCCTGGTGTATGGCAATCTGCCCTTCATGATTCTGCCCCTTTATTCGTCCCTCGAGAAGTTCGATTGGACTTTGATCGAAGCGGCTCAGGACCTGGGCGCCAACACCAGCAAGGCTTTTTTTCGGGTCATGCTTCCGCTCACGGCGCCGGGGCTGTTAGCCGGCTCCATCCTCACCTTCGTCCCGGCGGTAGGCTCGTATATCACAGTCGAGCTGATGGGCGGCGGCAAGACTACGATGATCGGGCGGGTAATTGCGACCCAATTCGGCACTGCCGGCAACTGGCCGCTCGGGTCGGCCATGTCAATCGTCCTCATGGTCATCGTCACCATCGCCGCGCTCCTGTATTTCCGGGTCGGGCGCGGCGAGCGCATCGCCCTCTAGACGGAGATCACCAACACCATGACCACCCCAAGCTCCAGCGCGATGCTGGGCGGCAAGCGGCGCACTCAGCCCCTGATCCCCTTCGAAACCGCGGGGAAGCTGGGGCGCTTCGGGTTGCTCTCGGCCGCGCTGTTGACCTTCGCGTTTCTGTATGTCCCGATCATCGTGCTGGTCATCTTCTCGTTCAACAGCGCCCGCACCGGCGCGGTCTGGCAGGGCTTCACCCTGGCGTGGTACGAAAAGATGTTTGGCAATGAGCGCCTGATCGATGCTGCCCTCAAGAGCTTGATTATCGCCGGGGTGTCCACCCTGATCTCGGTCGTCATTGGCACCCTTACCGCCCTGGCTATGGAACGCTATCGCTTCCGTTCCAAGCCGGTCTGGGACGGGCTGCTCTACATGCCGGTCATCGTGCCTGAAATCGTGGCCGGAGTCTCTCTGGCCATGTTTTTCAGCCTGCTCAGCGGCGCGATACGCTCGATCGTGACCGCCGTCACAGGCGAAGTGCCCGATGACGTTGACGTGCGCGGCTTTTTCACGCTGGTCGTTTCGCACGTGGCTTTTTCGATGCCATTCGTGTATCTCACCGTTCGGGCGCGTCTGGCCGATTTCGACCACGCGCTGGAGGAAGCGGCCCAGGACCTGGGCGCCAACGAACTACGGACCTTTGTGCGGATCACGTTGCCGCTTCTCATGCCAGGTGTGATCAGCGGCGCGCTGCTTGCCTTGACCTTGTCCATCGACGACTTCATCATTTCGTTCTTTGTCAACGGAAAGGGATGGAACACCCTCCCGATTTACATCTGGTCCGCGCTCAAACAAGGCGTTACGCCGGAGATCAACGCGGTGTCAACGGCGTTGCTGCTCTTCTCGATCGGCATCGTCGTGCTCTCCCTCGTCGTCCAGCGGCGCCATACGTGATCGCAGCTCCCCATTACATTATCCTGAAGCGATATCCCCCAGCAAAGCTGGGGGATATCGCTTCAGGGATTTGTGCTATCGGGCCGAGCCAGTAAGCGCTCACAAGGGCGGTTGGGCCGAATTCTCCGATAGAATGCGCGTCATGGCGCGGGAAATCCGCGCCGCATAAAGCTCGGTATCGACACAAGGAGTAAGAAGAAGTGACCCACACCCGCAGACTGTCGTTTGCCTCAATTGCCCTGGCCAGCGCCCTGTTGCTCTCGGCCTGCGGCGCGGCCGCCACACCGACGGCCGTTCCGCCCAAGCCCACCGACGCGCCCAAGCCGACCGAAGCGCCGAAGCCGACCGACGCACCCAAGCCTACCGACGTGCCGAAGCCTGCCGCGACGGCCGTACCACCAACGGCGACTGCCGTGCCCCCAACCGCGACCCCGGTGCCCAAGCCGACCGAAATGCCGCCCTGCGGCGACAAGTCCAAGTTGTCCAAGACCCTTTCGCTCTACAACTGGTCAGATTACGTCGCCGACGGCGTATTGACTGCGTTTGCGAAGGAATGCGGAGTCAAGGTCGCGATCGACAACTACGACGACAACGAGTCGCTTTTCGCCAAATTTCAGGCGGGCGGGAATCCAGGCTACGACCTGGTCGTGCCGTCGGACTACATGGTCGAAAAGATGGTGGCCGCCGGCATGCTGCTCAAGATCGACTACGCGAACGTGCCGAACGTGGCCAACCTTGATCCTACCCATCGCAATCTGTACTTCGATCCCAAGAGCGAGTACTCGGTTGCCTACTTCTGGGGCACGACCGGGATTGCCTACGACACGGCCAAGATCAAGCGCGAGATCACTTCGTGGAAGGACCTGCTTGAGCCGGCGGCCGACATCCAGGGCAAGATCGGGATGCTCAACGACCAGCGCGAGGCCATTGGCGCGGCGTTGCGCTTGAAGGGCTTCAGCGCGAATAGCGTGGACGCCGCCCAGATCGACGCGGCGAAGAACGTGCTGGTCGCGCAGAAGAAGTTCGTCAAGGGCTACTACAGCAGCGTCGACAACCGGGCCAACCTGGTCGCAGGCGATGTCTCCATCGCGATGCTGTATACCGGCGACGCCATCAACGCCACCGCCGAAAAGTCCTCGATCAAGTACATCATCCCGAACGATGTGACAACGGTCTGGCAGGACAATCTGGCGATCCCCAAGGGCGGCAAGAACAAGTACACCGCCGAAATCTTCATCAACTTCCTGCTCCGGCCCGACATCGCGGCCATCAACGCAAACGACAAGAAGTTCCCCACCCCGAACGCCGAAGCGGTAAAGAAGAACCTGGTTGACAAGGCCCTGATCGCCAACCCGGCAATCTATCCGGACGTCGCGGGACTGGGCAAGAAACTCGAGTACCTCGTGCGCGGTGACGCCAAGTCGCAGGCGCTGTACGACAAGGCCTGGACCGCCGTGGGCGTGCAGTAGCAAAGACTGCGGAAAGCAGACCGCGGACCGCCGAAACACGCCGGCGGTCCGCGGTCATTCACGTGTTCGGCTCCTCTCCTTACGTCCCCTCCCGCTTACTGACCGGCATCGTCCACCCATTTGCCGAACACGGCCTGAATTGGGGTTCTGCCGCGTCGCCGATCGCCGTCCCGGCCCTGCTCGTCATCGCAATCCTGACCGCCATCAACGGGGCCGTCGGATTGACATTTGGCGCCATGGCGCTCGCCGCGGTGTTCGCGCTCGCCGGCTATATGCGATATGTCGCAGCCCAACGCCTGGCCACCCGCGAACTTGTCATCGACACACACGGCCGCGCCGCTGCGCTCACCCTGGCGTTCATTTCGGACGCCCATCTGGGCCGCTACAAAGACGAACGCTGGCTGGCCCGGGTCGTGGCCCGCATTAACGACCTGGCGCCAGATGCAGTTCTGATCGGCGGGGATTTTTTCTTCAACCGCGGAGCCATCAATGCCGAACGCCTGCTTGCCCCGCTCGCGGATCTGCGCGCGCCGCTGGGCACCTTTGCGATCTTCGGCAACCACGATGTCGGGCTGCCCGGGCGCGATCGCAGGCCCGTTCTGGAAGCCTTGCTGCCCGCCCTGGGAATTCGCGTGCTTTCAAACTGCCTGGTATCGCTGAGCCGGCCAGACGCCCCAGGCGGGCCAACCTGGATCGCCGGGATGGGTGAGCTTTGGCTGCACGATTTTCGGTTTCACGAATTGCGTGCCGCGTATTCCGAGGCGGCCAACCCCGGCGCCCTCATCGTGCTTGGACACAATCCCGATGCAATGCACGAGGTTGAATCCACTGACACGGCGGATCTCTTCCTGTTCGGGCACACCCATGCCGGTCAGATTCACCTGCCCTTCTGGCCGGGATTTGGCATCCCGAGCCGCGGGCCGTGGTACCGCGGCGACCATACGCTTCCACAGGGCCGGGTTTACGTCACCAGCGGGATCGGCGAGACCAGCAGCTCTTGTCGCCTCGGCACAACGTGCGAAGTGGTGGTGGTGAAGATTCGGTGAAGTGGATCTGAAGCGAAGCGTAGCCGCAGGAAGTGCGTTGACCTGACGTCCCGCACAATGCTGGAAATCATCTTAAAAACATCTATTCTTTGTCAATCTCGAAGTCGGCGATGAGTTTTCGGTTTGCGTGATGCGATTTTTGATTCCTGACATACGAAACGACCTCGTCAACATCGCGCTTACTGAATGTGAAGGCGCCATATCCGCCTTGCCACTGGAATCGCGTATCTGGCGTCACGACGTGGTTCATTAGGTGTGACGATGCGCCCTTAACCGCCTGAGCGAGATCCGAGATCGAGAGCGTTGGCGGCATCCGGACAGCGAGATGAACATGATCCTCGACTCCACCTACCGCAAGTGTCACGCATCCGAGATAATCGCATTTGGACGCAATCGCTGAATATAGCGCAGGCTCAATGGCTGCGACGATCAGCGGGTGCCGGCCAGCAGTCGACCATACAAGATGAGCGAAGATCTGGTGATATGTCGAGGACATAGGGCCAGTCTAGCGCAAATCTCAGCTACATGGCAAAGTCGAGCCTCATCATAAACTATCACAGTCGGCAGATTCACGCCGGACTTCGCGTGCGGCTGAACTCGCGCGCTAACCAAACAAAGTCCCTGCGGGACTAGCGATGCCCAACGTCGCAATTACCCCCGCCTTATCCCAACCCTACGTAGTCGCGCAGCGACTTTGTTCCCGTAGCCCGCCACTTCAGTGGCGGGCGTGGCCATCACACGCCAAGACCTCAACGGAATAGGTCACAACATGCCTGAACTCGCGCCGGACTTCGCGCGCGGCTGAAGCCGCGCGCTAACCAAACTAAGTCCCTGCCGGACTAGCGATGCCCAACGTCGCAATTGCCCCGCTGAACTGCACCCCATACATTGGAGCGTTTTTAAGGTTCGCTTAGAGAGTATTCTAGGCGCCTTGTTGCGCCCGCCATTGTGCCTCAAACTCTGCAGGGCTTAGGTCGCCCAGGGCAGAGTGGATGCGCTTCTTGTTGTAGACAGAGTCGATGAACTTGCCCATCTGTCTCAGGGCGTCTTCGTAGGTTTCGTATTCGCTGAGATATACCTCCTCTTCCTTGAGCGTCCGCATCCAGCGCTCGGCATAACCATTCTGCCATGCGGCGCCTTTGTCGCTCATGCTGATCTTGATTCCGCGGGCATCCAGCAACTGGGTGTAGCGCGGAGTGGCGTACTGGATCCCCTGGTCCGAGTGGTGGATCTCAGGCACGCCCCGTCGGAATGCCCGAGTAAGCGCGTTGATCACCAGACTCGCCGTGAGATCCTTGCCGAGCTCCCATCCGCGAATTGCCCGCGTGAACACGTCCATCACAATCGCCAGAAAGACGACCTCACCTGTGCTCAAGACGACATAGGTGATATCGCTGCACCAAACGTGCTCCGGGTGATCGACCTGCTTGAAGTTGCCGACAAGATTGGGATATCGTCGGAAGCCGTGTCTCGAATTGGTCGTAAAGAGCCTCTGGGAGGGCTTCTTTCCCTGTATTCCGGCCGCCTTCATGATCCTCAGCACCCGTTTCTGATTCACGCTCGAGTAGCGTTTCGTTCGCCGAAGGAGTTTGGTCAATCGGCGATATCCATACGTTGGATATCGACCGGCCAGCCTCACCAGACGCTGCAGGAGAGACAGGTCTTCCTTCTGGTCGAGCCGGCCTGGACCCTCGTGGTGGTAGCTGCTCTCGGCCAATCCAACCAAGCGGCACATCGCAGCAACACTTCCGTACTTCGGAACGAGCGCGTTCACGATCTCTCGCTTGACTTGGACGCCCGGGTCAGCCACTTCGAGACTTTTTTTAGGGCCTCGATTTCGACCGTCTGTTGGCCGATCAAGCGTTCCAAGTCCGCGACGTGCTGATCGGCCACTTCGTCAGGTGCGCGCTGCATAAAGACCACTGGCAGCCTGTCGACGGCTTCGCGACGCCATTCATAGACAAGGCTGTCCTTGATGCGATGCTTCTTCGCGAGCTGGGGCACCGTCATCTTCCCATTGAACAACTCAAGGACGATCCCTGCCTTGAACTCAGGTGTGTGCTTACGTCTTATTTTGTTTATCATGTGAGCTACCCGCTATTTTCTCCTTAAGCGAGCGCTCCAATCTAAGGGGTGCACTACACACAACACCCGTCATCCCGCGCGAAAGCGCCGTCATCCCCTGCGAAAGCGCGGGACCCATACTGGGGCCCGGGGCTCGCGGCCACAGCCTGCGCCCACCCCCAACACCGTCATCCCGCGCGAAAGCGCGGGACCTGGAGTTTGGCCTTTTCCGTTCGCCAAACGCAGGGGACTATGCAAAATGACGCGAAGCTGGTACAAGTTGCGTTTGTGAAGACGAAACAACAAGACACCAGCTCCGCAAGTCAGAATGATACGCGATCCCAAGGGCGAGGCAGGGCAAGCCTTCTCGGCGAGTTCTTCCAGATTGCCGAGAGGGCCCGCGGCGAGTTCAAACAAGAGCGTGTTTTTGCTCGGATGATGATCCTTGCGCTGGGGATGATGTGCGCGTTTGGACGCCGCACGATCAGCCAATGCATCCTGCTGGTGGGGGGCGGCCAGAGCGACTGGAGCGCATGGTATCGGCTTTTTCAGGGCAAGCGGTTTCGGGAGGAGGACCTGGCGCAGCGGCTGCTCGAGGAGGCGATGAAAGACATGCCGATGGACCAGCCCTGCGTGATCGGGGTGGACGCCACGCATGTGCCGCGGAGCAGCAAGAAGATGCCCGGGACAGGCTGGTCGCCGGCACCGGGTGGACCGGTGTGGAAGAAATCGCTCCACCTGACCCAAAGGTTTGTGACCTGCGCTTGGTTTCCGCCGATCGTGAAGGGATATACGCGCGCGATCGTGCTAAGGTTTTTGAGCGCCTTCACGCCCAAGAGTACCGCAGCCAGTGAGGACAAGCGCAAAGACTGGGAGGTGGCCCGGACGTTCATGACCTGGATGAGACAAAATCTGGATGCGGCAGGGCGGGCGGGGCAACTGCTTGTGACCCTGGGGGATGGGGCGTATGACAGGCCTGAGATGTGGCACGCCTTGGCTGAGGGGATGGTCTTGATTGCGCGAACCGCCCGGAATCGCATCCTGCGTTACCTGCCCGGCCCCTATCCTGGTCGAGGACGACGGGCACTCTACGGACTCCGCGCACCCAAACCGATGGACTATGTCAAGACGCCCAAGGGCCGCTGGCACTACAGTGATATTCCGGTGCGGGGCAAGACCTACAACCTGCGCTGGATGCTGCGGGGATGCTTCCTGCGTGAGAAGGTTTCGGACCGGCCGGTCTACTTGCTCGTCATTGGCGGTTCAACCCGGCTGAGCAAATCCAGAGGGGGCAAGCGGGTATGGCGCGAACCCGTCTACTTCTTGATCAACGCCACCCAGGTCGATGGCAAGTGGACGCTTCCGCTCCCCATCACCGAAATCCTGTCCTGGGTCTGGCAACGCTGGGGCCTCGAGATCGCCCATCGCGAGATGAAGTCCAACTTTGGTCTGGGCGAAACCCAATGCTGGGGGGAGACATCGGCCATCCTCGCTGTCCAGTGGGTCGCATGGCTATACGGCGCGCTAACCTTGGCTGCTTACCGACTGTGGCGTTTCAACGCTGGGCCATCTCTCCGCACCCGCTGGTGGCCCGGCCCACACGCATGGTCTTTCAACACCGTTCTTCGCGCGATTCGCACCGAAGCCTTCCAGATCGATGATTTTAGGGCGCTTCACTCCGGCACAACGAAAACCCGCCCAAAATCCAACGCCCAGTGGCAACTTATGCGGAATGCCGTGCTGGCATCGGCTCGAATCTAGCGAAATATGAGCCAAACTCCAGATCCCACGCTTTCGCGTGGGATGACAGCGCTGAGGGGGACCCACGCTTTCGCGTGGGATGACAGCGCTGAGGGGGACCCGCGCTTTCGCGTGGGATGACGGGCGGGGGGGGAAGGGGCGGTCCGCGAACCGCCCCTTCCCAGCGGCGACGATCCGTGCAATCCGCAGCTTCGGTGTCCATCCGTGATTCAGACAGCGGCGGCATTCGCAGGCCGACGTTGGATGTGAGACGGGCTTACTTGTGGATCCCACGCTTTCGCGTGGGATGA
>JBDSIP010000107.1:0-6310 GCA_039917915.1 Thermoflexales bacterium | reverse complement strand
CCCGCCCCGGCGTACGCCGGGGCGGGGGATATCGCTACCTAAACAGGTTCTGCCCGGGTCCCCGGGTCCGGACGTTATTCAGGGTCAGGACCGGGAACAGACTCGGGTTCGTCAAAGCCGTCAGGCTCAGCATCGGGGGCAGGCGCAGGATGGTCGGCGCCAACCAGCGCCTGCCAGGCCTCGTCCATGCCGTCCTCAATCACACCGTAGAACACGTGCGCCAGGCCGTCGGCCTCGCGCAGAGCCAGGTCGTAGCGCATCTTTCCAGCGCGCTCGCTGCTGGCCAGGATGGCCCGGTCGCCGGTCCAGGCGATCTTCTCAGGCCCGTAGGCGCCCGTGGCATGCTGCTTGAGTGCGTAGTGCCACAGGTCTCGGGCGCTCTTGAACGTGACATTTCGGACCAAGCTGCCATTCCGCAGATCACGCAGGGTGAAGAAGCGGATGCCGTCCCGGGTATCCACGCCGGCAATCTCGACGCCGGTTCGGGGCGCGCCTTCGGCAGGCGTAATCACAGGTGAGGCTGCGGCAGCTCCGGGCGTCCCGCCAGGCCGGCCGGCGCCATCCGTCTCGCCTGGCGCGCCTGCGGGTTGGATCGGCGCCATCTCGGCCGGTGCGCTCATGCTTGTATCTTCCTCCACGCGGGCTACCGGCGCCATGGGCCGGGCGAGGAGCAGCTCGTCCTCTTCTTCGCGCGGCAGGCCGGCCGGAAGCGGTTGGCCCCGGCGCTGCCCGTGTTGGGGTTGGGCATTCGGATTGCGCGGTTGATGCTCGGGGCGTCGGGCGAGAGGCTGGCGCACGTCCCGCTGATTGCCCTGCCCATCCCGGACCGGCTGGCCCTGGCGCTGGGAGGGTTGGGCCATGCCGCCACCCTGCCCTGAACGGCCGTCACGCGTCTGACCGCCGCGGTTCTGGCCCTGCGGGCCGCTCCGCATCGGCTGCGCCTGCCCCTGGGCGGGCCGGTTGAAACTGCCGCGCGAATCGCGCTGCGGCGGCAACGGATCGCGCTGCGGCGGTTGCTGCGCGGCAAGCTGCACGACGATCTGCGGCTCGAGCACGCGCCTTGCGATTCCCATAATCTCATCGCGGGTAGCCTGGCGGCTCTCGGCGCCATCCCGGACCAGGATGGTCAGGTTCTCGATCGCATGCGGCGCGACCAGGCTGCGCGGCACCGAGACGCGAATGATGTCCGAACCCTTGTCGCCCGGCTGAAGATCAACCGTTACGTATGGAATCGGGAAGATGCGTTTGGTGATCGCTTCCCCAAGCTCCTCCGACACCGCCGCGGCGTCCTTCAGGCCGGAAGGCTTGCGGGCGCTTGCCTTGGCGTCGCAGCCAACGAAGATGTAGCCGCCCTCGCCGTTGGCCATCGCCACGACGTGGTTGAGGATCTCGGCTACGGCTTCGGCCTTCTTGGCCACCGACGGCACGAACGAGACGGTCGGGCCTTCGCCCGCCGCGCGCGCCATCGAAAGAATGTCGGGCTGTACGTTGAGCATGTCCCTGGCCGGGCGAATCTTGTCAAAGTCCTCGGTGAAGAACAACGCCCGCAGCGACTCAAAGCTGAGCTCTTCCACCTGAACCTCGGTGGATCGGTCGCCCACGCCGGGCCGCGATGACACTTCGGGATCGGCCACCACGCGATGCGCGTCACTGCCCTGGATCAGATGCATCCGGCGCGAATACTCCGCCCGAATTCCCGTGAACAGCCGCGAGCTTGAGCGGCTGCCCTTGTCAAGATCGGTGAACTCGATCGCCCGCAAATGCGGGTCCTGAGTAAAGGCGATACGGGTCTGCCCGCCCAGCCTCAGGTCGCGCATGGCGACGCCGGCGGACGAGTTGGCGTGCGCGGCGATGGCCATCCCGCCGGCCTCGTCGATGCGTTTGTAGGCCTCAAGCACATCGCTGGTGGCGCCCGCCTCGGTCAAACCCTTGTCGATGACGCGGGTCGGGACCTTGAGGTCGAGCAGCACGCGCTCGATGTCGCGAATGGGCTTCTCGGGCGGGAACACGCCCAGAATGTGAAAGCCAAAGGTGGCGGTAAATTCGAATCCGGGCAAAACCTGGATCTTCTTGAGCAGGCGCCGGTACTCGTTCAGCCGGCCAAGCTCGTCGGGGCGGATCCGGCCGAGTCGCTCGAGCAACTCGAGGTCCTCGATCTCGCGGGTCATGTTGCGATAGCCATTCGCCGTGTTGTGGTCGGTGAAGGCGATCATATCCAGACCGCGCCGCTCCGCCTGTTTGAGAATGTCGAGATAGCCCTTCTCGGGCTGCTCGTAGTCGTGCGAAGCCGGCGTATGCAAGTGGAGGTCCATGCGGCGCCAGGGCGTCTCGGGCTGAATCGGGGCCGCTGCTTCGGCCGGAACGGCCTTGGCGGGCCTGGCCGCGGTTCGGGTGCGGCGCGCGGGCGCCGCCTTGGGGCGTGCCGCCATCACTTTCTTCTCTGCGGTTTCCGGTTTCTGTTTGCTAAGGGGTTTGTTGAGCGCTCGTATTGTCTTTGTGGGCATGGAATCGTAATCCAATGGTGGGAAACCGAATTCTGGCGAGGCTCGCAAATTCGCGATGGCCAAACGCCGGGTTAAATCACGCTTTCCCGAAATATTCTGCCAGCTCTTCTGGCTGACACAGTATACAGTGTCTTGATTGAGTCCGGGATGACAGCAGGGTGAGCGCAGGCCATGAAACGGCCCTTGGAGTCAGTAACGGAGCCTATTCCGGAGCCGATATGCCCCGGTTTCGCCTCCGGAGCAGCTTCTGTTAGGGGTTCCTAGCGGCTCAGGGTTGCGATGAAGACCCGGGTATCTTTTCCGCCCAGGCGATATTTATACTCTTCGTTGCCCTGCAGAAAGTCAAAGACGCTGCGCTTCTCGGCGATGGCCCGCTCGATCAGGCGCGCCATCAGCACGACCCCGGGGCTGAGATACGAATAACGGGCGGGGTCCAAACCGGAGTTGTAGACCAGGACCTTGTTGTCGTAGACGAAGTTCATATAGGCCGCCGCGCGCTGGCCCTCCACTTCCAGAAAAGCGAGCTGCAGCCGGCCAGTGTCGAACATGGCCCGGCTGATGGCATGGAAGTAATGCTCCATCCGCGGCGTCATGAAGCCCGATTTGGCATGGGTCGACGCCTTCATCAACTGGATGAACGCTTCGACATCCGCGTCCAGCCGCGCGCCATCCGTCGTGTACGTCACCTGGGTCTCTTCGCTCGCCCGGCGCAGTTTGCGCTGGGTCTCGCGGCGTTCCTTGCCGTCGAGCGTCGCCAGCCATCCGTCAAACGTGCCGGGCAGGGCAATGAGCGGGCACACGTCCTCGATCGCTGTGTCGAGCCGCCATCCGCGCGCGGCGGCCAAATCGGGCAGTAACGCCAGGGTCGTCGACGCCTCCGGCACGTTGCACAACGTGATATTGCCGCCTTTACCATCGCCAAAGAATCCAGGCGCGCCAATCGCGTCCAGGGTCGCGGCCAGGCATTCCGCCTCGCGCCCGCGGGCGAAGATGAAGTCGACGTAGTCGGCGACTTCTTTGCAAGCGACGAGCATCGCCTCGGAAATGCCAAGCGCATTACGTTGGACAAAGAGCGCGGCAATGCCGGCCAGCCCGCCGTCATCGCCCCGCAGCTCGAGCACCCGCAGGTCGCCCTCGCCAAGCTCGCGCCACCACGTGGCCTGCCACTCGCGCGTCAGGAAGATCGTGTTGGCGGCGCTGCGCTCGAGGAGCGGGTTCCATTCAGCGCCGAGCGCGTTAAATACGTCGGGGGTGGTATGGGTGATGACGCGCATTTGAATTACTCGACCGGCGAGTGGTCGTCGTCGGTGATCCGCCAGATTCGATCCGGGGCGGTGAGCTTGTCGATGAAAAGCACCCCATCGAGATGGTCGAGTTCGTGCTGCATGGCGCGCGCGGCCAGCCCCTCGACTTCCACCCGGATCCGTTTGCCGTCCCGGTCCAGGCCGCGCAAAAGGACTTTGTTCGCGCGTTCCACTTCGCCCCGCCAGCCCGGTATGGACAGACAACCCTCCGGCCCGATGTCGCGCTCGTCGGAGGCCTTCACAATCTCGGGATTGATCAGGGCGTAGGCCACGCCGCTGCCAGGGGTGTCCTCGTCCTTCTCGATCTCGACAACAAAGATGCGCTTTGAGACGCCCACCTGGGGAGCGGCCAGGCCGAGGCCATTGGCCGCGTGCATGGTTTCGAACATATCGTCGATCAGCTTGCGAATCTCCGGCGTGACTTTTTCGATCTTCTTGGCCGGCCGCCGCAGGACCGGATCCTTGAGGGTTTTGATCTCTCGCAGCATGTGGTCGCCTACCTTACCATGTCCTGCGGATCGTCCGCGATTCCGCGTTCCTTGCTCGTCAGCTTCTCGGGCGTCGTGCGCAAATCGTGATAGATACCGATGGCCTCGCTCAGGTCAATCCTTTGCTGGGCGCGCTCGCGCTCCTTCTGCACCGCCTTGTACGAATCCACCTTCCCCTGCAGCTCACGCTGCACACCCAGTGGATCGTAGACCCGCTCAAAAACAAGCGCGTTGTCGGCGCCGCCCGTTTTCACCGTGACATCGCCGACATTGAAGATGAGATCGATCGGCCCGCTGGTGGACGCCGACACGTTCTGAATGCTGTCGTAGCGGGCCTCGCGCCGCTTCGTGCCTAAGATCCCGAATGGCGACCGGTCGATGTCAATCACCCGATCCTTGTCAAGCACGTAGATGTCGTTGCGCCAATCTTCGTATCGCCAAAGCAACCATCCGAGCGCGCACAGGAGTAACGCGGTGTAGATACCCACGCCGACGCTTGACGTCGGCCGAAAATCCTTGTTCACAAGGAACAGCCCAAACACGCCGGGAAACAAAAACAAGAGCAAGCCAAGTTGCACGCCAGCCGTCTCAATCAGCCGCAGCCAGTGTTTGCGAAAGGTCACCTTGTCGCCTTCCTGCAGACGCACGCGCGGCAGCAACGAGTTCCGGGCATTCCGGATGCTCTTGGCAGCACCTTCCCAACGCAGCCGAATGGGTGACCTGTAGATCACCACCTGTTTCAGCTTGTCGGGCGGTTTGGGCGCTGCGCCGATCTCGCGCCGGATATCGCCCCGCAGCAACTGGTGATCGGTCGCCCACACCATGGCCTTGGACTGGTCGCGCAGCGTGATGATCATCTCCGCCACCTGTCTCGGCTCGTGAATCATCCCAAACGTGACGGCCGCGCCGACGCCAGCGGTTTCAATGCCGACATCGCCGTAATCCAGCAACTGAGCCAGCAGCGAGTTCTGGTTTACCGAGGTGTTCTGGACCTTGTCCAGCCGCGCTTCTTCCTGATCGTCGCGAATCAAAATCGTGCGCTCGCGGTGGATGACCCGATAGTTGGTGACGGCGTAAAAGTCGTTGCGCCAGTCAAGCAGATGCCAACCGGCCCAGAGCAGGCCAAGCGCCACAACTGCCAGCCCAAACAGCGGGGAGAGGTCCCGCCACTGCAAATACGCAACGATCATCCCAATCAGGGGCAACAAAAGCGGAATCAGTTTAGAGGCAAACGACCACCAGTGCCGGTTCGTCATGACCTCGATCTTTTCGCCGTCCACCATCCATTCATTGGCCGTGCGGGCCTCAAGGGCCACAAGCGCTTCATCGGGCAATCGGAGCTTGGCGGCGATATCGGGCCGCGCGCGCATCAATTCCTGGAACGGCCCGCGTTCCAGGAAGATCAGGTCCGAGTCATCCTCCGCCTCCAAACTGAAATCGTTCCGTGCTCCGGTCAGAAAGGCAGTCAAGTTGACGTATGCGCCCGGGCGAAGCTCATCCAGCACGGACTCGCTCCGCAGGCCCACCACTTTGCGGTAGCCCATCCGTCCGCGCCGGACGACGTAGAGGTTGGTGTTGGCCTCGCCGGGGGAAATCAGGGGCTTGCCGCGGATCAACGTCTCGGAGCGGATCGTCTGGATAACCTGCCGGAACTCCTCATCGGTCAAACCCTTGAGCAACGGCAAATCACGCAGGACCCGGATGGCCTTCTCCAGCGATATCTTGTCTCGGCCTGTGGAAGTCATGGCGTGCGGCGCGCGCCGCGCAGGGATTCTAGCATCACCAGGGCCGCAAAGCGGGGGAGCGCCATCTGCCGGCGCAGCCGCCAGGGTTGGCGTAACAGGCGATACAGCCACTCCAGTCCGGCCTTCTGCATCCATCCCGGCGCGCGCTTCTGGACACCTGTCAGGTAATCGAATGACGCGCCGACCCCCATCCCGACCAGACCTGGCGCCGCATCGCTACGGGCCAGGCAATCGCTCAAGTTTTTATTCAACCACAGATCCTGGGTGGG
>JBDSIP010000106.1:0-3019 GCA_039917915.1 Thermoflexales bacterium | reverse complement strand
CCCGCCCCGGCGTACGCCGGGGCGGGGGATATCTCTTCTGGAGACACATTCCGTCAGGAAAGTTACGGCGTCAGCGTCAGTGTCGCTTCGCCGTTCTTCTCGACGTCAGCCCGGGTCCACAGCATCGGATTGTTCTGGCCGGCCAGGTACGGCCCGATCATGTCGTCGTAGTGCGAGTTGTAGGTGTGGCCGCTCTGCCCGGTCGTGTGGATGAGCAGCGACCTGCTGAAGTCGCTCAGATCGGCGACCAGGCGCAGGGACGGGCCAGACGACACGCGATAGGTCGTTCCACCACCACCCAGGTTGTTGACCGCGCCGCTGGCCCCGTCGGCGGGGAAGGGGCCGCGATTGAAGATCGACTCGATCGGGGCAGTGCCGCTTTGGCCGAGGGTCTGATTCTTGAAAGTCACGGTGTGGGGTGTGCCCCAGGTCCACTTCTTGATGTCGTCGCCGTACTGGGCTTTGAGCTTTACGACCGTCTCGCGCATAGCCTTGAGGATCAGTTGCTCGCGGGTCTCCGTGACGCCGCCGGTGGTCACGTCGTCCCAGAAGCGCGACGCGGGATCGGCCAGGGCCTGGCGCACCGCGGTCTTGGCCGCCGTGCCCGTGTTCACCGCCTCGTCGGCCAGCTCGGGGCCGAGTTCGTCATCGAAGATGTTGTGGCCGAGCTGGATCCAGAACGCCTCGAAGATCAGCGGCCCGACCTGATCGCGGGTCGAGCGGCGGTCCCAGGCCTTGAGCGCGGACAGCGCTGCGCTGGTGAGCGCATCATCGCTAACCGTGATATTGGACAAGTATGGGATCACATCGTTGGCCAGGCCCGAAGTCACATCGAACTGCATCTGGCGGATGTCGTCAACCGAGTGCTTGTCTTTAGCCAGCACGAGCGAGGTGATCTGACGGGCGCGGAAGCCGTAGTCCCAATCCTTCGAGAGGAAGCGCTTGTACTTTAAGGCGTCGACAACCGCATTGTTGGCTGTCACGATGTAGCCCTCGGGCGGGTTAAACACCGACGGCAACTCGTCAAACGGAATGAAGCCCGTCCACTCAGTGTCGCCCGTCCAGCCCGAGGTTGGGGCTTCGCCGTCGCCGCTGGCGCGGATCGGGATCCGGCCCGGCATCTGATAGCCGATGTTGCCATCGACGTCCGCGTAAACGAAGTTCTGCGAAGGCGAGTCCCAATCGCGCAAGGCAACCCGGAAGTCAAGCCAACTCTCGGCCTTGTTCAGCCCAAAGACGGACGCAATCAGACTGCCTGGGGTGAGGGATGTCCATTGCAGGGACACCGGCTGCTTGTAGGCGGTTTTCAGATCGCCAACGACATCACTCATGATCGGGCCATGTCGGGTGATGCGGACCTTGATCGTCACTGGTTGGCCGCCTCCGACATTGATGACTTCGTCAACGATCCTGGCCTTTTCGAAGGCGCCCTTGAATTCGAACTCATCTTGGTTGGCCGGATTCGGGCGTTCGATGAAATAGTCCTGCGTATCGGGGCCGACGTTGGTGACCCCCCAGGCGATGCGCGCGTTGTGGCCGATGACGACGCGGGCACCCCCGCGAACGACACTCCGGCGACATCGAAGGGGCAGGTGGCGGAAACGACCCGGCAATGCAGGCCGACCTGGTACCAAATCGAGGGCATCTGAATGGCCAGGTGCGGGTCATTGGCCAGGATCGGCTTGCCGGTCGTCGTGCGCGAACCCGCGATGACCCAGTTGTTGCTGCCGATATCGGACGCGTGATTGAGCCCGATCAAGCCCATGACCTCGGTCTTGGCCGCCAGCATGTCGAGGGCAAGATCTCCGGCGAGGGTCTCCTCGGAGGCATTGGCTTCCTCGGGCGTGGCGGTGTTGCCAGAGGCGGCCGAGGGCGCGATGACGGGCATATCCCGCGGGTAGGGCGGCATGAGCGCGTCGGCGAGTTGGCGGCCACCCTTGGCCAGCAGGGCAGCCCGGAGCAGCTCGTCGTCCATATTGCCGCCCAGGTTGTAGGCCATCGCCTTGCCCCAGGTCAGCGAGTTCACCGGTGCCCAGGGCTCGGGCTTGAAGTTCCGGCCGATCAAGCCGAGGACCTTGAACTCGAAGCCGAGTTTGTCTGCGTTTGGCAGGATGTAGCCGTTGACGCCCGCCGCGTAAGCCTCCATGTAGCGCTTGAGCTCGGTCGGCATGTTCGCCGCCTCTTCCTGAGCGGTGCGCGCCCAGCCAATCGTGCGAATAAACTTGTCCTGGTTCAACGTACTGGCGCCGAAGAGCTCAGACAGCCGGCCCTGTCCGATGCGGCGCGAGAACTCCATTTGGAAGTAGCGGTCCTGGGCGTGGACGAAGCCCTGCGCCCGAAAAAGATCCTCGGGGGTGTCCGCGTAGATGTGCGGCACGCCAAACTTGTCGCGGATCACGTCGACCTTGCCGCTCAGGCCATCGAGTTTCAACGTGCCGGTGGTCTGGGGAAACGAACTGCGAGTGACGAGCACAAATGCGCCGCCGCTGACGACCCCCAGGACGAGCAACACGACCAGCACGATGGGGACGACGCGGCGAAGTATGGCGAGGAGTTTCATAGCTGGATATATTACCCGCAGAACGCTTGTGGTTTCAATTGGTTCTTTTGGTCATCCGGCGATGGCGCCGCGGGTGACCCTGGCCGGCGACTCCCTGCGCGCGAGACTGGACGAGGGCAGGGTGATCGTCGAACCGACCAGCCGGGCTGAGCCGACATTGAAGGATGTATTTGCTGGGTTGAAGCGTTGATTGGGGTCGGACTCGACGGATTACACTCCCGGGCGGACATAAAAATGGTACCGTAACTGGACGCCCGCTGCGACGTGAACGTGAAGTCCGTCGGCATGCCCGCGCAACTGCTCCAGCGCACTTCGCCATACGGCCTGTAGCGCTGTTCGCTCACCTTCTGCCCGCTGGCGTTGGTCGTCAGCGAGGTGCTCCCGAGGCTTGCCCTGAGCGAAGTCGAAGGGTGGTCGCCGTGCAGGTAGGTCAAGGTGGTTGTGGCCGTGGTCCGCATC